>CALKCV010000488.1 GCA_938083405.1 uncultured Microcoleaceae cyanobacterium
TTTGATTAATTATTCTAAGATAAATTTAGGTTGCAGGCAGAGAGTTTATAGCGGTTTAAATTGGGTTTTTGAGATAGTAGAATCGGCAATTATTTTAGAAGATGACTGCGTGCCCCATCCAAGTTTTTTTCAGTTTTGCGAGGAATTGCTGGAAAAATATCGCCGCGAAGAAAGAATAATGAGTATCTCTGGGGATAACTTTCAGTTTGGCAATAATCCTACGGAATCTAGTTACTATTTCTCCCGCTATCCCCATTGTTGGGGTTGGGCTACTTGGCGCAGGGCGTGGCAAAATTATGACGATAAAATCAGTTTATGGCCTCAACTTAGAGGTAGTAATTGGCTAGAAAATCTTCTCCCAAATGCTGAGGCAGTTAGATATTGGTCGAGTATTTTCGATCGTTACGAGAAGTTCAATTCCTGGGCTTACATTTGGCTGTTTAGTTGTTGGAGTCGTAACGGTTTAACTATTTTGCCGGAGGTTAATTTAGTTTCTAATATTGGTTTCGACCGAGAAGCCACTCACACTTCCAGTCCGAGTAAATTTGCTAAAATGGCTGCGGAGGCAATGAGTTTTCCTCTAAAACATCCAACTTCTATAATTGCTAATATCCAAGCAGACAATTTTACGGAACAAATTATGTTTAGCGGCAGCAGTAAATTAGCAGCAGAGGCGATCGCTACTGTGGAATGTAAGGTTTGCGGTTCGACATCCCGCAAATTCGATCGCGCCCAAATTTTAAATAAGTACGAGGTGGATTATTTTCAGTGTGGCAACTGCGGTTTCGTACAAACAGAAACTCCCTATTGGTTGGCAGAAGCTTACGCCCAACCAATAGCTAGCAGCGATGTGGGGTTAGTTGCTAGAAATATGGAACTTTCTCAAGTGGCGGAAAACCTGATTTTAAATCTGTTCGACCGCAGCGGTAAATTTCTCGATTACGGTTGCGGTTACGGTTTGTTTGTCCGACTGATGCGAGAGTCTGGGTTTGATTGTTACGGCTACGATCGCTACTGTCAAAATATCTTTTATCGAGGTTTTGAAGCTGGGAAAAATCCAGGAGTAAAATACGAATTGGTGGCGGCTTTTGAGGTGTTAGAACATTTAGTCAATCCCCTAGAAGAAATAGAAAACATTCTCCAATTTTCCCGCAATCTTTTCTTCAGTACCAAGTTGCTGCCGGATTACAATCCTAAACCTAAAGATTGGTGGTATTATGCTCTCTCGGAAGGTCAGCATATTTCCATTTACACCAAGGAAGCTTTGTCCATAATTGCTCAAAAATTTAACCTGAATTTTTACTCCTACGGCGGTTCTTTGCATTTGCTGACGGAAAAGAAAATTGACCCTAATTTATTCGATCGATTATGCCGGATCGAACCAAAGGTAAAGAAAGCAAAACAGCTAACAGAAGCAGAGTATTTACAAGAAATTGAGGCAATGAAAAATCCCGCGCCGACGGAAAAAAAATTAAAAGTGCTGGTTGATGGGGTTTTCTTCCAACTAAATAATACCGGAATTGCTAGAGTTTGGCGATCGCTCTTAACTGCCTGGGTGGAAGATGGTTTTGCTGGCAATATTTTAGTTTTAGATAGAGGGGAAACTGCTCCCAAGATTGCCGGAATTACATATCGACAAGTTCCTCGCTACGACTACGAAAAAACAGAGAGCGATCGCCATAAGTTGCAGCAAATTTGCGAGGAAGAAAAGGCGGATTTATTTATATCTACTTATTACACGACGCCGCTTTCTGCGCCATCGGTATTTATGGCTTACGACATGGTGCCGGAAGCCTTCGGACAAAATCTAAACCATCCAGAATGGCGAGAAAAACATGAAGGAATTCGCAGAGCAATTTCTTATATTACTATTTCTGAAAATACCGCTCGCGATTTAATTAAATATTTTCCCAATATTTCCTCAAGTTCGGTGACAGTTGCCCGTTGTGGAGTGGATGGCAAGTTCTCTCCTGCCAGGGATGAGGAAATAACTAATTTTAAATCCAAGTACGGCATCGTAAAACCGTATTTTTTGGTAGTAGGAGAACGGATTGGCTGGCAAAATTATAAAAACGGGATTTTATTATTTCAAGCATTTTATCGACTCCAGAATAACCGCGACTTTGAAATAGTATGCGTTGGGGGAAAGTCGGTATTAGAACCGGAATTAGAAAGGTATGTTTCTGAGAATGACGTTAAGATTGTACGATTAACAGATGAAGAATTAAAAGCGGCATATTCCGGCGCGACGGCTTTAGTTTATCCTTCTAAATATGAAGGATTTGGGATGCCGATAGTAGAGGCGATGGCTTGCGGATGCCCGGTAATCACTTGTCAAAATAGTTCTCTAGCAGAAGTAGCAGGAAATGCGGCAATATATGTAAGCGATCGCGATGTTAATAGTTTAGTAAATGCTCTAGTTGCAGTTCAAGAACCGGAAGTTCGCCAACAATTAATTGGTGCCGGTTTAGAACGGTCTAAAAATTTTTCCTGGTCGAAAATGGCAAAGATTGTCAGTTCGGTTTTGCAACAGACAGCTAATAAAATAAAATCCGAACCAGCAGGGGAGATCGAGGGGCGGTCGCGAAGCGTTGCGGATGCAACATCGCCAGCGGAAAAATTACAGATTAACGAAGCACAACTAGCCCTCCAGCGGGAATTTTGGAACGTAGATTCTATAGACGAAGCCATGTTCGGACGGGTGTTAGCTTATGAAGGAATAGAGAAACTTTCCCCAGAAGAGAAACAGCAAGCTTGGCAAAAATCCATAGAAACTTGGACTCCACAAATTCTTCGAGGCATCCCCGCCAAACCGGAATGGAAAATATTAGAAATAGGCTGCGGTGTCGGTCGTTTGGTGAAACATTTCCGAGAAACTTATGCCCTGGTGGATGGGGTGGATATCTCGGAAAATACGATCGAATTTGCCAAACAATATTTAGCTGATGGCAAACAAAATGGAGGAGTTTATGTTAATAACGGCTGCGATTTACAACAGCTACCAGACGAAAGTTACGACTTTGTTTATTCCACAATTGTTTTTCAGCACATCCGTTCTGTTTCTATTGTAAAAAGCTATTTTCGCGAAACATTTCGGGTGTTGAAACCGGGGGGATATTTCCGCATTCAAGTACACGATCGCACGGCTAAAAGTTTGGGTAATTTTGATGAGGAAGGAACTCCAGATAAGCAATATTATTTCTCTGGCAATGCCTACACTGACGAAC
>CALKCV010000489.1 GCA_938083405.1 uncultured Microcoleaceae cyanobacterium
TCTAGTCTGAGGAGGGAAAAAATGGAAGCAGTTGATTGGCAGACTGCAATACCTGCGGGAATGGCGATCGCCATCTTTTTAGGAGGGATGCTGATGATGTTTAGCAACTTTTGGACTGATTCCATCCAAAAAAAGGAGCGAAATAAATAGTAGCAAATACTACTACAGTATTATCTGCTACTGCCGTCTTAGCATTTCCATCGCTAAGATAGTTATAGCGGAAAAATTAACTAAACAATTCACCAATGTTTGACTTAAATACAATTGCCGAATTTTCTAGAATAAACTGCGTTGCTATTTGTGCGCTTATGGTTCCGGCTAATCTGATTTTATGCCTGCAGTCCCTAATTTTGTTGGGACTAAATCGCCCTCACGATAGAGTGCGTTTGTCTGGGATAATTGCCAGTATTTGCGCTATAATGCTGCTGCTTCATGTAGGAAGTTGGTTTGTAATAGGGGTGGTGAGAATTCAGACTTTCATTCTGCTTGGGTTAAGTTGTGTTTGTTTGATAATAAATACATCGCTCTTATTGAGGATGTCTGCTATGAGGAGATTGATTTTGACTGTTTCAGAAGGATTTAAGGGATGTTGGGCGCGAGTAGCGATCGCTTTTAGCTAAAAAATAGTTAAGAGTTAATTAAGATTGACTGCTTTGGTTTTTCTCGTACCAAAAGCAGCGATCGCTACTCCAAACAACAAAAAAACTGCCCCCAGAAATAGCTGGGGCGAGGGAACTTCTCGAAACAAGAAATAAGCCAAAAAACTCGAACCCACGGGCTCGAATAAAATCGCCAAAGTAACAACTGTTGGCGACATCCAACGAACTGACCAATTAAAGCTAGTATGACCGACCAATTGAGGCAATAATGCCATCAATAAGAGGTAAAGATATACTGGGGGCGGATAACCGAGATAGCCAGGGCCAAAGATGAAAGACAGGGGCAAAAGTATGGCAGCGGCAAGGCTATAAGCTACGGCGATATAACCGCCAATACCAAAACCCCGGGCCTGGGCTTGTTGTCCGAAAAGAAAATAGAGGCTGGCACCCCAGGCGCCTGTAAGGGCCAAAAAATTACCCAAGAGAGGGTTAGGGGCCATACTGCCAGGACCAACCCCTGCCAAACCGATAATGAGTCCCCCACAGAGGGCTACAGCAATACCCAGGATGGTTTGTTTGGTGGGTTTTTGTTTTAACCACAGCCAGGAAAGCAGGGCCACCCAAAGGGGATTAGTGGTGACTATGCTAGTAGAGGCGGCGATGGAAGTGTAGGATAAAGAAGTCGTCCAGGTGGTAAAGTGGAATGCCAGACAAACTCCGGCTGCAATAGCGTATGCTAAAGCCCCTGGTTGGAGAGCTTGCCAGGGAATCTTGGGCCAGGCAGGCAGTAACAACAAGGAAGCTAGGGTTAGGCGAGAAGCGGAGATCGCAAGAGAAAATCCAACCCCGCTTTTATCGGCAGATAGACTCGCCAAGCGGACAAAAATTGCGGCGGTGGAGATGGCGAGAACGCCGAGAGTTAGAATTAACCACACTAACCAGTGGGGCGGGCGATCGGAAAGTTTCATTAATAATTAGTAATAGTTGCTTCTTCGGCTAAATCTAAATTGATAATATGTTGGAACTAATTATAGTAGTTTTAATCGTGCTTGTGGGTTCTGGGTTCTGTTCTGCTACTGAAACATCGTTACTGTCAGTTTCTCTAATCAAAGTTCAACAGCTAGCTCAGTCGAAAAAGCCTGCGGCAATAGCTTTGTTAGCTATTAGGAAAAAAATCAATCGACCGATCGCTACTATTGTTATTCTCAATAATATTTTTAATATTGTTGGCAGCATCCTCATCGGTTCTCTAGCAACTTCTGTTTTAGGAGATGCTATGTTGGGAATTTTTTCCGCTGTTTTGACTTTTTTGATTATCATTTTTGCGGAAATTATACCAAAAACTTTGGGGGAACGTTACGCGGAAAATATTGCTTTAAGCGTGGCTTTACCGATTAGGGGGCTTACTTTTTTATTCATTCCTATAATAATAGCTTTAGAGAAGGTAACTGCTCCTTTTACTAGAGGTAAAAGACCGCTAACAACTAACGAAGCCGAAATTTTGTTTTTGACAAGGTTAGGATATCAGGAAGGGGCGATCGAGGACGACGAAGCGTAAATGATTCAAAGGGTTTTTCGCTTGAACGATCGCAAAGCTGCTAATTTAATGACGCCTCGCATTGCTACTACTTATTTAAGAGCGGATTCGACTTTAAATGAAGTAAAAGAAGAGATTATTAATTCCCAACACAGTAGGATTATTCTTATAGAAGATTCTATGGATAAGGTGGTTGGTTTGGCATTAAAGCATGAGTTATTGGCGGGAATGATAGATGGGGATGGGGATATAAAAGTGGCAGATTTCACTAGAGAAGTCCGGTTCGTACCGGAAACTATTCGAGCGGATAGATTGCTGAAAGAATTTCAGAAAACGCGCCAACATTTGGTAGTGGTTTTAGATGAATATGGGGGGATGTCTGGGGTGGTAACTTTGGAGGACGTACTTGAGGTTTTAACTGGGGAAATTGTTGACGAAACAGATTTGAATGTCGATTTACAAGCAGTGGCACGTTTGAAGGCAAAAATGATGTTGAAAGAAATAAATTTAGAAAAGCAGAATAAAACAGAGAACTAATAAAGGGTGCATCGGGGGAATGAAGAGAACCAAGAATTTAACGCATGCATGTCAGTTGTCAGTTGTCAGTTGGAATGTTGCGATTATGAGGTTTTTGCTTCGATGAGATGCTGCCAATAAAAGCAAAGAGTTGTCCCATGCATGTCAATTGCTAATTGTCAATTGT
>CALKCV010000490.1 GCA_938083405.1 uncultured Microcoleaceae cyanobacterium
AGGAACGGGATTGGGATTATCGATTTCCCGGCAAATTGTAGAAGAAAAACATGGAGGGAAAATTACTTTAACTTCTGAGGTAGGAAAAGGGACGGAATTCGCGATCGCCCTACCTTTAAGTTAAGCAAAAATGAAGATTTGACAAAAAAAAAATTCTGGTTTAATCTGGAATAAATTCTCATTACTGAATTAAAGAGATGACCATTACTCTAGCAGGATACGAAACCACCGACCTAATTTACGATGGCAGTCGCACTCTGGTTTATCGAGGAATCAAACTAGATGAGGGGCAAGCCGCGATTCTGAAAAAACCGCGTCAGGAATATCCAACTTTCAACGAAATTCTACAGCTGCGCCACCAATATGCCCTCACGAAAAACCTCAGTATTCCCGGCATTGTCAAACCAATTGCCCTGGAAAAAGATGGCAACTCTTATGTGTTGGTAATGGAGGATGTGGGTGGGGTATCTTTATGGCAATATTTAGCAAATCGCTCTTTAAACTTCTTCTCTTTAGAAGAGTTTTTCCCAGTGGCGATCGCTCTTACTCAAATCTTATTAAAACTTTATCGCAATCGCATAATTCACAAAGACATCAAACCCTCAAACATCCTCATTAACCCGGAAACCAAAGAAATATTCCTCATCGACTTCAGCATAGCCGGACTGCTGCCGAGAGAAACTCAATACCTAAAAAATCCCAACCTCCTCGAAGGCACTCTCCCCTATATTTCTCCCGAACAAACCGGACGGATGAACCGAGGCATAGATTACCGCAGCGATTTTTACTCTCTGGGAGTAACTTTCTACCAACTGCTAGCGGGGCAGTTACCTTTTGCCTCCGACGATGCGATGGAATTGGTTCACTGTCACATCGCCAAAAAACCGACTCCACCGGATGCAGTGAAACCGGAAATACCAGAAATGGTATCGGCTATAATAATGAAATTGATGGCGAAAACCGCAGAAAAACGCTATCAGAGCGCTACAGGACTGGAACGGGATTTAACCGAATGTTGGCAGCAATGGCAAAAATCGGGCAAGATAGAGCGTTTCGAGTTGGGGCAGAGAGATAGAAGCGATCGCTTCCTCATCCCCGAAAAACTCTACGGACGAGAAACCGAAGTCAAAACTTTACTGGAGGCATTCGAGAGAGTAGCCGCCGGCCGGGCAGAAATGATGTTAGTGGCGGGTTTCTCCGGTATCGGCAAAACCGCAGCAGTCAGCGAAATCCACAAACCAATCGTCAGAGCGCGCGGTTATTTCATCCGGGGTAAATTCGACCAATTCACGGGCGACGTTCCCTTTAGCGCTTTCGCCCAATGCCTGGAAAACTTGATGGAGCAGCTTTTGGGGGAAAGCGAAGAACGACTGCAAAAGTGGAAAGAGGAAATCCTCGCGGCTTTGGGAGAGCAATGCCAGGTAATTATCGAGCTAGTCCCCGCCCTAGAAGAAATTGTCGGGACTCAACCTGCCGTTGCCGAATTATCCGGCGGCGAGGCGGGGAAGCGCTTCTATCTCCTGTTTGGTAAGTTTATTCGAGTCTTCACCACTGCGGAACATCCTTTAGTTATTTTTCTCGACGACTTGCAATGGGCCGACTCGGCATCGTTGAAATTAATACAATTATTGATGAGTCAGTCGGAAACTGGCTATTTGTTGCTGGTGGGTGCCTACCGAGATAACGAAGTTTATCCAGGGCACCCGTTGATGCTAATTTTAGGAGAAATTGGTAAAACTGAAGCGACGGTTAATACTATTACTCTCGAAGCTTTGAGTCTGGAGACTATCGACGAAATAATAGCCGAGACCCTAAACTGTTCCCCAGAAGTCGCCCTGCCTCTGACGAAATTGGTTTATCAAAAAACCAAAGGCAACCCGTTTTTTAGCAATCAGTTTCTCAAGTCCCTGCACGAGGATGGGTGGATCGAGTTTAATTTCGGGAGCGATCGCTGGGAGTGCGATCTCAGCCGAGTAGCGGCCCTATCTCTGACGGACGATGTGGTGGAGTTTATGGCCTCTCGCTTGCAAAAGCTGCCCGTTTCAACTCGGGAGGTATTAAAACTGGCTGCCTGTATCGGCAACCAATTCGACCTGGATACTCTGGCTGTTGTCTATCAGAAATCTCCCGAGGAGACGGCGGCGGACTTGTGGTTCGGGTTGCAAGAGGGGTCGATCTTGCCTCAAAGTCAAGTCTATAAGTTTTATCGCGATGAAACTGTTATGGAGGACGGCCCGGAGTTAAAGGAACCGATAAGGGTTGGCTATAAATTCCTCCACGATCGCGTCCAACAAGGGGCTTACCTCCTGATTCCCGAGGACCAAAAGCGCCAAACTCATTTATCCATCGGACAGTTATTATTAAAAAATACCCCCGAGGAAAGGCGGGAAGAAAAAATCTTCGATCTTGTCAACCAGTTAAATTATGGAGTGGAGTTAATAAGCGTGAGCCACCAGCGAGAAGAATTAGCAAGCTTGAACCTAATGGCAGGGCGCAAAGCCAAAGCTTCCACCGCTTACGAAGCAGCAGTTCGCTACTTCAGTTCCGGCATAGATTTATTAGGAGAAAACCGTTGGGAAGATCGCTACGAAACTACCCTCGCCCTGCACCAAGAATTAGCCGCAGCAGAATTCCTCAATCTCAATTTCTCACGCTCTTTGGCTCTCTGCGACTTGGTAATGGAAAAAGCCCAAAGCGTCCTCGATAAAGTACCCGCCTACGAAACCAAAATGCAGTCTTATATCGCTCAAAATCAAATGCTTAAAGCCTTATCTACGGCAAGGTTGATTTTGAAAATATTAGGAGTAGAATTACCAGAGATCGCGGGTAAATTCAGGAACTTTATCGAACGGTGGCGAACCAAATGGAACTTGAGAGGAAAAACACCAAAAGAGCTAGCGGCCTTGCCGGAAATGACCGATCCTTATAAAGTAGCAGCCATGCGAATCTTAGTGGCGGCAACGGCCCCCGCCTATATCGCCCAACCGACGCTTTTACCGATTATTTCCTACACCATGGTCAATCTCAGCGTCAAATATGGCAACTGCTCTTCTTCTGCTTATGCTTATAGTTTTTACACGGCAATTCTCTGCGCCGAAATGGAAGATTTTGAGGCAGCTTACGAAGTGGGTAAATTGGCTTTGATCGTTTTGGAGCGATTTAACGCTAAAGAGCTTAAATCAAAGGTTTACCAGCAAGTTTATGCTTTTGCTATTCATTGGAAGGAACATCAAAATAAGATTTTACAAGGCTTGCTAGAAGGTATTCAAAGCGGCTTAGAAACTGGAGACGTGGAATATGCAAGCTATTGCGCTACTCACTATTGCAACGTTCCTTTTTTTGTGGGAGAAAATCTCGAATATGTCGGCTACAAACACGCCGAATATATTGCTTTGATGGGGAAATTTAAACAAGATTTTGCTTTAAAATACATTAAAATCTGGCAGCAATTTGGCTGCAATTTACGCGGTCTGGCCCCAGATAGTCGGCGGCTCCATGGAGATGCTTTTAGCATGGAGGAAGATTGGCAGAGAATCTTAGAAACTAATAACGAAGTTTCGATTTTTTCGGTATATCTTACTCAAGGGATGTTGTCTTATTTGTTTGGGGAATATAAAGCAGCGTTGGAGAGCTTTGAGGGGACGCGGAAATACGAAAAAAGCGGTCCCGGACAAATTTCAATTCCGGTTTATATATTTTATGCTTGTCTGACTTGCTTGGCGCTTTATCCAGAGGCTAACAAACAAACGCAACAGGAGTATTTGGCGCGGGTGGAATCGAACCAGAAAAAAATGAGGGTTTGGGTTAAGCTAGGACCGATGAATTATCAGCATAAATACGATTTAGTCGAGGCGGAAAAAGCGCGGGTGTTGGGAAAAAATGGGCGAGCTTGGGAACTGTACGATCGCTCTATAGCCTCCGCTAAAGAAAACGGTTTCGTTCACGAAGAAGCTCTAGCTAACGAACTGGCAGCTAAGTTTTATCTATCTTTAAATAAAGCAGAATTTGCCAGAATTTATCTCAACAATGCGAGGGATTGTTATCGCAATTGGGGGGCAACAGCAAAAGTAGAAGATTTAGAAAAACGCTACTTGCAAGAGCTAGTTAGAGCTACCGAGGAGGGGAAAGGAAAGGAAGCAAGCGCTTTATCTTTTACCTTCTCAAATACGCGAACGGAAACCGTATTAGATTTGGGGGCGGTATGGAAAGCGTCTCAAATTATTGGCAGGGAGTTAGAATTGGAGAAATTGTTGGAAAATTTGATGAAAATTATCATCGAAAATGCCGGGGCCGGGTGGGGATATTTGATGTTACCCTCCCAGGAGGAAGGGGAATTAACTATAGACGGACTGCGAATAGAGGCGGCGAGAAATGCGGAGAATAACAGCATCGTCGTTTTGCAGTCTCTGCCTCTAGAAAACCGCCTGCCCCAATCGGTTATCGAGCGAGCGATCAGAACTAAAAAAGCTATAGTTTGTAACGATGCCCGACGGGAATTCGTCAACCATAGCGATCGCTACCTGCAACAGCACCAACCGAAATCTCTTCTCTGTCTGCCACTGAGCGAGCGGGGGCGAATTGTGGCCTTGGTGTATTTAGAAAACAACCTCGCCACTGGAGTATTTACCTCAGATCGTCTGGAGGTGTTGCAAATGCTCTCGGCACAAGCGGCAATTTCTATAGAAAATGCCCGACTTTACTCTTCCTTAGAAGAAAAAGTGCGACGGCGCACTCGGGAATTAGAGGAAAATAACTTGCGTTTGTCCGAAACTCTCCAGGACTTAAAAACGACCCAAGCGCAACTGATTCATACGGAAAAAATGTCTAGTTTGGGGCGGATGGTTGCAGGCATCGCCCACGAAATCAATAACCCTACCAGTTTTATCCAAGGCAATATTAATCCCCTTCGGCAATACTTTGAAGA
>CALKCV010000491.1 GCA_938083405.1 uncultured Microcoleaceae cyanobacterium
CGGCGTGAAAATCACCGTAAAAGACATTTACGTTGTCTGTCTGTAAAGCTGGCTGGTTTTTAGTCGAGCCGTTCTTTTTATCGAGCATCATACAATTTTACTCCCCATTGATTTGAAATTGTCTTTATTATTGTGCGACTCGATCGTTCAATTCTAGGCAATCGATTATTCGATAGTCTCTTGTCTCTTGCCTCTTGCCTCTTGCCTCTTGCCTCTTGCCTCTTGCCTCTTGCCACTGCCCTAATAAGTCTTCTGACGAGTTGCCCAACGAGAGAGGATGCTAGTAAGCAATACTAAAAATACCAGTACCAAAGAACCCGCCCAGGCATATTCTTGCAAAACCGGAAACGGACTCCTAGCAAATTCGTACACCAAATAAGCTAGGGATGGAACCGTAGGAGCAAAAGCACCCCGAGGCCAGTTGTTAGTGTAAATCACCGTAAACAGCAAAGGTGCCGTCTCTCCCGCAGCCCTAGCAATGGCTAGAGTAACACCGGTGATAATCGCAGGCAAGGCCGCCGGCAATACGACCTTTAAAACCGTTTGATAATTAGAAGCCCCTATTCCCACCGATGCCCAGCGAATATCTTGGGGAACTATTTGTAAAGCTTCATCCGTAGTTCGCACGATAGTCGGCAACATTAAAACCGACAAGGCAATACCTCCTGCAAATGCAGAAAAAGAACCCGTAGTCAATACTATTAAGCTATAGGCAAATACCCCCGCAATAATTGAAGGAACCCCGCTAAGAACGTTAGTAGCAAAACGAATCCACTGAGCAGTTTTCCCCTCGCCAAATTCTGATAAATAAACTCCTGCTAGTATTCCAAAAGGTATGGCGATCGCGCTAGCAATTGCCACTACCATAATCGTGCCGAGAATAGCATTAGCAATACCCCCTGTTTCTTGACCTGCTGTTGGTGGCAGTTGGGTAAATAAACCGAAGCTAAGACGGTTCGCGCCTTTTATCAAAACGTAAATCAAGACTGCAAATAAAGGAATTAGAGTGATGACAATACAAGCACCTGATATTCCCGTCATCACCATGTCTAGAATTGCTTCTGGATTGCTATTGTTTTTCTTGAGACTTATGCCCGATTCCGAGGATTGTTGTTCGTAGTTTTGGTTTTTCATTGGCTTTTTTTAATATTTTCAAGTTAGGAATCTACAATTAACAATAATTAATTATTAATTATTAATTATTAATTATTCATACTTAGCTTGAACTCGATTGACAATCCATTGAGCTGCCATATTAACCAGTAAAGTCAAAACAAACAAAACTACTCCAGCATACATCAGAGCCGAAAGTTGTAAGCCCGAAGCTTCGGCAAATTGATTAGCCATTAAAGAAGCGATGGTATTGGCGGGAGCCAGGAGAGAGAAACTAATTTTATTGGAGTTACCTATTAACATAGTCGCCGCCATAGTCTCTCCCATCGCTCGACCCAGCCCCAACATAATCCCACCCACAATACCAGAAAAAGCTGCTGGTATTAAGACTCGAAAAATTGTCATCCAGCGAGTAGCTCCCAAACCGAGAGATGCTTGCCGTAATTCTGGTGGAAGACTGACGAGAGAATCCCTAGATATAGCAGTAATAATTGGCAAAATCATTATGGCTAAAACAATACCGGCAGGTAACATTCCAGGAGCTCCGGCGCGACTGCCTTCGGGAATATTAAATATCGGTATCCAGCCCAAATTCTCGTCGAGAAACTCTGCCAATGGTTTGAGAAAAGGTAGCAAGACAAAAATCCCCCACAAACCGTAAACTACGCTGGGGATAGCTGCTAGTAATTCGACCATAAAAGTTAGGACGGTACGAACTTTTTGCGGTAAGAAATCTTCGCTTAAAAAGATTGCAGTTCCCAATCCTAACGGTACCGCCATTAACAGAGCCAGGGCCGAACTTACTAGAGTCCCATAGATCGTGGGAAATGCTCCATATAAACCTTGGCCGTCCCGCGCTTGTGGATTCCAAGCGCTAGTAAATAAAAATCCTAAATTAAATGCTTGAAAAGCAGGGAGCGCTCGCCAAGCTACTGTTAAAGCTATTATGACTAAGATTCCTGCAATCCCCCAGGCAAAACCCCTGGTTAGCCAAATAAAACCGAGATCGAGTTTTTTTTCTGCGTTGCTGCGAGAGCGGCTATCCGAAATTGTTGCGTTAGCTTTTTGTACCATGATTATTTTTTAAGCGACGGTCTTTACGAAGTGTTAATTTTGCTTTAATTAATTGGGAACGTTGTTAGTTGTTAGTTGTTAGTTGTTAGTTGGCAGAAAAAGTCTGTTAAAAAAAGGTAAAATTACCCAGATGGAATTGGTTGTTTTTCCGTTTTTAACTTGACTTGCTTTCACCAATTCCATCTGGATTTTCTACGATCGCTATTGTTTTTTTCTAGACTTTTTCCGACCTCCAGCGATGAAGCGGTGTTTTTTTCTGCAACTTTTAGCCTAGTTTCTACTTAATTGTTATCTGGCTATCGGCGCTAATTTTATCGGCCGCTTCGGCAACTTTTTGTCGGACGTTGACAGGTAGAGGAATATACCCCAACTCCGGTGCCACTTCTTGACCTTCATTTAAACCATACTCGATCGCAGCTTCTACAGCTTTTGCCTTCTCTGGGTCTTCGTATTGTTCGTAAGCAAGGATCCAGGTGTAAGTTACCATTGGATAAGAGTTCTCTCCCTCCGGATCCGTAATAAAAGCTCGCAAATTTCCTGGAAGTTGTACTGCAGCGAGGGTAGCAGATGCAGACTCGTCGGAAGGCTCGATAAAATTACCCGATTTATTTTCGAGTGCGGCTGTGTCCAGGGCTGCCATTTTCGCAAAGCCATACTCGACGTAACCAATAGCCCCTTCATTTTGACTGATTTGGGCGGCTACACCATCATTTTTCGCACCGCCCAGACCTGCTGGCCATTGAACCGTTTTACCTTCTCCCACCTTTTCTTTCCACTCTGGACTGATGGCGC
>CALKCV010000492.1 GCA_938083405.1 uncultured Microcoleaceae cyanobacterium
TGGTGCCGAGTGCTACTATTTTTCCTCCTTCGATTACTAACAAGTTGTGACAAACCCGGTATGCTTCTTCGAGATTGTGGGTGACGAATAAAGTCGCGCCCCGATAATTAGTAACGTTGGCAATTAATAACTTTCCCTGACTATCGCGCAAGTGAGTATCCAGGGCGGAAAACGGTTCGTCTAATAACAATACTTCCGGTTGACTGGCAAAAACTCTAGCTAAAGCTATGCGTTGTTGCTCGCCCCCGGAGAGTTGCTGGGGGTAGCGGTTGCCGCATCCGGGTAATTGCACTGCCCTGAGGTGCCCTTCTACTTGTTGCTCGATAGCCGCTCCTGACATACCTTTGGGCAAACCGAAGGCGATATTTTCGGCGACGGTGAGATGGGGGAAGAGGGCGTAGTTTTGAAATAAATAGCCGATCGAGCGATCGCGACTGGGAAGGTTGATGCCGGCTTCGGAGTCAAACAAGACGCGGTTATTTAAAACGATCCGACCGGAGATGGGAGTTTCCATACCGGCGATGCAGCGCAAAGTCATACTTTTCCCCGCCCCAGAAGCGCCTAACAATCCTATTGGGCGATGGTCTGTCTCGAATTTCACATCCAAGTCAAACCCGGAAAGGGGTTTTTGGATATCTACTAATAAATTAGGGGTCGAGTGTCGGTCTCTCTGGGGGCGAGAAGAGCGATCGCTTGGAAAAATGCTCCATTTAAAAATCCGCGATAAAAAATAGAGCTTAATTTTTCTCGTTTGGCTGTTGGCTTTTGGTAAGAGAAAGGCGATATTTCGAGCTTTTAGATCTTGAATTTTTCTGGGGTTTTGCTGTCTTTGAGATTCCGATCGCCAATTAACCGCTGTTATAACTCCGATAGAAATAGCTAAAATTACTAATACCCAAGCTAAAGCTACGTCCATTTGCCCAGATTCCGAGGCAAAAAAGATGGCAATAGGGATAGTTTGGGTTCTGCCTGGAATGCTGCCGGCTAACATTAAAGTTGCTCCAAATTCTCCAAGCGATCGGGCAAAAGCAAGCATGGTTCCAGCAATAATTCCAGGTTTCGCCAACGGCAGCATAACCCGCCAAAAAACGGTCCATTCCGAAGCCCCTAAAGTTCGGGCGCAAGCGATTAGATTGCTGTCTATTTGTTGGAACGCTCCCAAGGCAGTTTTATACATCAACGGAAAGGCCACTACCACTGCAGCAATTACCGTTGCTTCCCAGGAGAAAATTACCGTAACGCCGAGGGACATTAACAGTTTACCAAGAGGGCCGTTTCTGCCCAATAATAGCAATAATAAAAACCCCAATACCGTCGGCGGCAAGACGATGGGGGCAGTTAAGATGGCGTCAATTAAGCCTTTACTTTTACCTCGATAACCGTACATCCAACGAGCGATCGCTACTCCGAAACAAAAAGTAATAATTGTCGCCGCCGTCGCAGTTTTAAGAGAAATCCAAGCCGGAGATAAATCTAAATTCATTGGTAGAACAGGGTTGTTAGTTGTTATAGCAATCTGTTGGTATTATGCCATATCTAAGAAACCCGGGGGCCCAGAAACCCGGTTTCTCAAAGAAACCGGGTTTCTTAGATTTACGATTGCCAACGGATTGTTATAGCAATCTGTTGGTATTATGCCATATCTAAGAAACCGGGTAACTTTCACGAAACCCGCTTTCTGGCTCCCAATTAATTATTAATTATTAATTATTAATTATTAATTGTCAAAAACCCATATTTTTCAAATACCGCCTTAGCTTCGGCACCAAACAGAAAATTTATCAAATCTTTAGCTGGTTCAATATTTTTAGTTCCTTCAATTGCGGCAATGGGATAAACTACCGACGAGTGGCTATTCTGCGCAGCAGTTTCTACTATGGTTACGGCATCGGAAATATTAGCATCCGTCCGATAAACAATACCTGCATCCACATTGCCCGCAGCCACATAAGTTAAAACTTGACGCGCGTCTTTTGCATAGACAATTTTAGCTTTTATTTTCTCAAATATTCCTAAATTAGTTAAAACTTCTTTCGCATATTTTCCCGCCGGAACGCTCTCTGGTTCTCCTATGGAGATTTGCTGGTAATTTCCCGCACTTAAATCTAGGAAGCTATTAATAGAAGCGGGATTATTTTTAGGTACGATTAAGACTATAGTATTTTCGAGCAAATCGCGGCGAGTTTGTTCTATGATTAATCCTTTTTCTTGTAAAAGATCGGTATGTTTCGTTGCCGCAGAAATAAAGACATCCACTGGCGCGCCCCGTTCGATTTGTTGTCTGAGGGAACCGGAAGATGCTAGGTTTAAGGTAAGAGAGACATGAGGATTTTTGCTTTCGTAAATTGTCTCAATATTTTCCATAGCGTCTTTGAGACTGACCGCCGCCGATAGAGTTAGATTTATGGAGCGATCGGCTGCTGTCGATCTCGGGTTTCCGGGAGCGCAACTGACAGTTAAGATTAGAGAAAGAGCAATCCAGCAAAGCCAGATGGGCCATTTTTTGTTGTTATAAAACCTCATAATTTTTTGGAGAAATAAGCTTAAAAAGTCATGGTTTATCTAATTCATGCCTTGGGAGACAAAGGCCGCCCAATAACGGGGACTCTCAAAGGGATATTGTCGATCGCAATGGGACTTTAAATCGGCATTTTTGCCAATCTTCTGCAAATATGCTTCCAGTGGGGTGCGATATTCGCTGTTAAACTTTTCTCCCGTCAAACGTCGCAACTGACGCTGCGCCTCTCGCAAGGCTTCGGAACGTTCTAAAGTCG
>CALKCV010000493.1 GCA_938083405.1 uncultured Microcoleaceae cyanobacterium
TCGTTTGTTTGTAAAACCCCAACAACCTCATTTTTACGATTATGTAGGATGAGGTGCGGGGGTTTTTCAAAATTCTATGCTATTGCTTTCCAATTAGTTGAAGAAATAACTAGAAAACAGGATACCGAGAACGAAAATCAAGAGCAGACCTAAATAGAGTGAAGTCCGGTTCAACTCTACTGGTTGCTTACTAGGGTTGTCACTACGATCTAATGGCATTTGATTCTGCTCCTATCTTTGAATAAATTGCATTGCTGCGATCGCGCCTAAAAAGAAAACTGTCGGCACTGCTAAGGTATGAACTGCAAGCCATCTTACTGTAAAAATAGGATAGGTAATAGGCTCGCTAGGGTTACGCCCGGTCATTATTTCAAGCTCCTTTTTTTAATTACTTGATGAACTCTTCAATTTGCTTTTTAGATTCAAAGCGGTCTGAAACGATCGGTAACTCTTGACGTTCTTGAGTAAAATACTCGTTAGGCCGAGGGGTTCCGAAAGCATCGTAAGCTAGGCCTGTACTTACAAATAACCAGCCTGCAATAAATAACATGGGAATGGTGATACTATGAATCACCCAATAACGAACGCTTGTAATAATGTCTCCAAACGGACGTTCGCCTGTACTGCCACCAGCCATTTTTTTCCTCCTACAAACAACTAAACAACTAATCTTTGTTTTTAGGGTAGGAAGCGTTCTTCCACCCTTTTTATTGCTTTTGTGTCTTTGCTAGATTTTAACATATCTAGCCGTTTTTTAAGCGACTCAAAATCTAATAAATTTCGCCTTTACTAACTTTATAAGCAATATTACTCAGTTGCTTTAGGGTTAAGTGTGGAGGCGAACGCGGACGGTCTCAAGCTTGAGCTTCTTCTGACTCTGGGGTACTATTATATTTCAATAAAGTCCCATTTTGACCGAGAATAAAACCTTTTTCTTGGTTAATGAAGACAACCTTGTAAAAATTTGCAGGAACGTTCTCAACTTCCTGGTCTTTTTCCCAAGTTTCTCCACCATCTACACTACGCAGCAAATTCCCACTACCGCCAGAGACCCATATTTCTTCTGGTGTGCGATAAGCTAAATCCAAGAAACCCCAACTTGTAGAATACTCGGGGGTTATTGGTTCTTCCCACTCTTCGGAAGAATCTCGATTGCTAAAGCGAAGTTGCCCGCCACGAGCTAGCATCCACAGACGGCCATCTTCTGTAAATCCCATATTTTCCAGACGGCGGGAATTTTCCCGGTTATGACCTACCCAGGCTTTTTGTCCGGGTTCCCAAGTAGAATAGAAATTACCTTTGGCCGAAACCGCAACATATTTACCATCCCGAGAGCGAGAGATATTGCGTACTACTCCCAAGGCATCTTCTACCTGGGCCTTCCAATGTTGCCCTCCATCCTGGGTCTGATAGATTGCCCCAATGTCTGTTGTCATCTCGGCTGAATTCGAGTCCAAGGCGACTATTGTATTGGGGGCACCTGGCAATTTGGAGCTTAAGGGAACGCGCGTCCAGGATTCTCCTTCGTCATCGGTATGTAATAGGATAGAGGGCTCTCCAACTATCCATCCTTCGCTACCATAAAAACTTACCGATGTCAAGCGACTTTTTTTACTCTCGCCCAGTTCTATAGTTTTGGGTTCCCACATTTCCCCTCCATCTGTAGTTTCTAGGAGGGTGGCATTACTGCCGACAACCCAACCATGTTCGGGGTTGTCGGTAAATGCTATGTCGAACAGCTTTTCTTGGGTGGGCACTGGTATTACCTGCCAAGGGTTGTAGCTTATCGACGGTAAATAGGCATTTTTGCAACCTGCAAACAGCAGGACTGCTGCCAATAAAATTAAAATTCTTTTCCCAATTCTTAAAATCGATTGCATTAACTTCTCTGGGGTAATAGGCCTGCTGGCCTTTTCAATGTAAACCGTATAAGCCGATCAAAAACAGAAAGCCCAAGCCCAATGCGGCAAAGATTAGTAGGTTTTTTTGGCTTGGTGTCAGAGTATTAACACCGAGGCCGTAACCCAGATTTTCCTCGAATCCAGATGGGCCCTCTACGGGGCCGACGTTTTGAAATTGACCTTTTGAAGCTCCACATACGGGACAGCGCCACTTGGGCGCTAATTCTTCAAAGGCTGTTCCCGGGGCAATATTTCCCTGAGAACTACCTTTTTTGGGTTCGTAAACGTAGCCACAGGTTCGGCATTCGTACCGATCCAGCGTTTCGGCTTCAGTGGCTCGATCGCTCATAGTTTTTAACCAATTTTAGGGCCATCATGAGAATTTCTTTAATTATTATTACAGAATATGTTGCGATAGGTAAAGCGATCTTAATTTTTAGCTGAGAAAACTTAATTTTTTTTGATGGCCTTTCTACCAATTTATTAAAATTAGGCTTCGGTGCAACTTTCTGGGAAATCACAACGGTTTCTCAATATGGGTCTTCAAGTGTTATTTTCGTTCGCGGACGGGGCCTCCTAGCTGGGAATTCGAGGCGATCGCCCCATCCCACTTATCCCCAAACCTAAAATCTAAAATCTAAAATTTATCGCTGTGAGTAGAATTATGTAAAAATCTTAATGTCTTGCCAAAAAGAAGATGTTACCCAAAATTCTTAATTTATTGTGTTTGTCCTAAACGGCTACGAATACTTTCTAGGCTTTCTAATAATTTCTAGCCTAGTACCAATCCTCGCTCTCACCGCGTCCAAGGTCCTACGACCCAAAACTCGCGGCCCGGAGAGACGAACCACCTACGAATCAGGGGTAGAACCCATTGGTGGAGCTTGGATCCAGTTCAATATCCGCTACTATATGTTCGCCCTGGTCTTCGTTATCTTTGATGTGGAGACGGTGTTTCTCTATCCTTGGGCAGTAGCATTCCACACACTGGGACTGCTAGCTTTCATAGAAGCCCTGATTTTTATCGCAATCCTAACGATCGCTTTAGTTTATGCCTGGCGCAAAGGAGCTTTGGAATGGTCTTAACATCAGACAAAAACCAAAAACCACAAATCATTAATCCCATAAGTAACGGGCCCCAAGTTACTCAAGAACTCTCAGAAAACGTCGTTCTAACGACAGTTGACGACCTCTATAATTGGGCCCGTCTGTCAAGCCTGTGGCCCCTACTCTATGGGACTGCTTGCTGCTTTATCGAGTTTGCCGCGTTGATCGGTTCTAGGTTTGACTTCGATCGCTTTGGCCTAGTGCCGCGTTCGAGTCCCAGACAAGCGGACCTGCTAATTACGGCAGGGACAATTACGATGAAATATGCCCCTACTTTGGTGCGCCTGTACGAGCAAATGCCCGAACCTAAGTACGTCATTGCCATGGGAGCATGCACTATTACTGGGGGGATGTTCAGCGTGGACTCGCCTACAGCAGTGCGCGGAGTCGATAAACTAATTCCGGTGGATGTTTATATTCCGGGTTGCCCTCCCCGTCCAGAAGCAATTATTGATGCAGTTATTAAGTTGCGCAAGAAAATTGCTAACGATTCTTTGCAAGAGAGGGCCAAGCTGCAGCAAGTACATCGCTATTACAGCGTTGGCCATAAAATGAAAGCAGTAGAACCAATTTTGAGTGGTAAGTATTTACAGACAGCAGAACGTCAAGCTCCAACTAAGGAACTCGCCGAAGCGATAGGAATGCCAGTACCACCAGCACTGCAAGCTTCACAAACACAGAAAGAGGAGGTAAACCGTGCCTGAAGAATCAGAAGGCCAAATAGTAGAACCGGGTAAAGTGTCCCAGTGGTTGACGGAAAATGGGTTTGAACACGAATTTTTGGCTCCCGACCATCTGGGCGTAGAGATAATTAAAGTCGATCGCTCGGTATTGATGCCCATAGCTACCGCTCTATATGCTTATGGGTTTAATTGCCTTCAGTGTCAGTGCGCTTACGATGCTGGCCCTGGAGAAGATTTGGTCAGCATGTACCACTTAATTAAGATTGATGATGATGTCGCGAGCCCGGAAGAAATTCGCGTCAAGGTGTTTGTGCCCAGAGACGATCCTAAAGTGCCTTCGGTGTACTGGGTCTGGAAGAGTGCGGATTTCCAAGAGCGGGAATCTTACGATATGTACGGCATCGTTTACGAGGGACATCCAAATCTAAAACGGATTTTGATGCCGGAAGATTGGGTAGGCTGGCCTCTGCGTAAGGATTATATCTCCCCCGAGTTCTACGAGCTTCAGGATGCCTATTAATCCTGCTTAATACTCAGACTAAAAAAAAGACAGTCTTTTTGAGTACTCGTAGCTCGCGAAGGAAAAAAATAGGACGGGAGAACTTTCCCGATCGGCAGATATTCCGAGAACCAGGAACCAGTAGGCGATAGCGATCGTCCTAAACTCGACAGCGCCCCCCGATTAAAGGAATGGAAAAGGGGGCGCTAAATTTTATTGGTGACTTTTAAGAAAAAAGGCCAAATTGTCCGTGCAGTCCAAAAAAGATTTTGCGGTTTAATTGTCACTTTTAGGATAAAGCTGATATAATCCCAATCGTCAATGCTTTAATGGCGATCGCCATATTTAAAAGCCATAACAGACATATTCGGTGTGTCAGTATTATTTAGTGGCGGTTTCCGGTTAAGACCAAAACAAAATCGCTTTTACATTTAAAAAAATTTACGGTGGAGGAGTTAGTAAAGTGTCTTCAGATCTAATAAGAACAGCCAATCAAATTCCGGGGCAGGGCGATCCGACAGCCCCACCACCCGCAGTACCGCCCCCTCCTGGCGGCCCGGGGAATATAACTGGTCTGGTATTCAACGACAGGAACCTTAACGGTATCTTGGATGGAAACGAAAGAGGTGTTTCTGGTGCGGGAGTAGCCCTGATCGATGTTAATACTGGGGCTGCAGTGGAGGCTATAACCGATGATAGCGGAACTTACTCCTTTGGTGGAGTCTTTTCTGGCAGCTACATACTGCGAACTGCGTTTGAGTTGCCCCAAACTCAAACCAACAGCAGCCCGATCGTAGTTATTAGCCCCGATCCGGCAGAGATGGCTAATAACGTTATTGTGAATTTGGGCAGCACTGTCCCCAGGGATGTAGGGAACGTAGCAGGTGTAAAATATTTTGATGCTAACGGCAATGGCTTGTTAGATCCCGGCGAACCGGGTATTCCCAATTTTACAATCTACGCGGACACCAACAATAACGCTATCTTAGATGTTGGGGAGCCTTTCACCGTCAGCGGTCTGGGGGGTCAATACTTCTTGCCGAACTTGCCAACAACACGTCTGACTATTCGAGAATTTCAGGCAGAAGGAGTCAGTCAAACAAGCAATCCCTCCCCAACAGTAGAAATTATACCAGGACAAACCATTGCTGGAGTAAACATTCCATCTGGAGAGCCATTTGCTGGCGTTGGTTCCAGGACTCCCTTAGCTCGGGGTCCCGTTCCTCCCAATATAAATTTTGGTAATACTCCACAAGTAGCGATCGTTGGGGAAATAGGTGGGACTGTATTCAACGACATAAATGGCAACGGCCAAGCCGAACCGGGGGAACCGCCACTACCAGGAGCAGCTCTCTACATCGATTCCAACGGCAACTCGATCGCAGATCCTGGAGAACGCACAACAGTTACAGATAACAGTGGCAGGTACAGTTTCCCTGGCTTGTTTATCGACAGTTTCATCGTTCGGGAAGTGCCGCCGCCTGGTTTTACGAGAAACGTTCCAGAGCCGGTTGTTACCCTAACTGTAGAAAATCCCGTCAACGATGCGGTCAATTTTGCCAATGTGGCAGGTCCAATACCGGCTCCGGCTCCGGCTCCACCAACAGGGGTTCCCGGACCTACCGGCCCGACTCCAGCACCGGCTCCAGCACCGGCCCCAGCACCGGCTCCAGCACCGGCCCCAGCACCGGCTCCAGCACCGGCTCCAGCACCGGCTCCAGCACCGGCTCCAGCACCGGCTCCAGCACCGGCTC
>CALKCV010000494.1 GCA_938083405.1 uncultured Microcoleaceae cyanobacterium
ATAACAACCAACAACTAACAACTAACAACCAACAACTAACTACCAACTAACAATTAATAAGCCATTAATAGCACGGCGGAACGAGATTCCAGGGGATATGAATTGCCTTTAATTCTTGGGGCTTTTTCTAATTCTGAAAAATCTTCGCCGGGGGGTAAAGCGGTGTCTATAATTCGATGCCAGCGCTCTCCGGTTCGCAGGCGCGGTACTTCAAATTTTGTCGGTTCCCAATAGCTATTTAGCATTATGTGAAGGTATTCTTGGCTTTCTGGATGGTTTAAGGAAAAGGCTAAATGATGAGAGTCTTCGGACCAGTCTGGTTCCCACAAACGAACTCCGTGCCAGGTGATATTTGGCACTTTATGGGGGTCTTTGACATTGAGATTTGGGAGGTTGTTGGCTATCTCTGGGGAGGCGGAACCTACGATCGCTAAATGCTCTTCTACTTGAAAAATGTCTAGGTTTTGGGTTAGGTGAATTAGACCTTTGACAAATTGCAATAAATCGGCTTGTTTTTCGATTTGTTCCCAGTCAAACCAGTTGAGTTTGTTGTCTTGGCAATAGCCGTTGTTATTTCCTAGTTGCGATCGCCTTACTTCATCTCCCATTAATATCATCGGCGTGCCTTGGGAGAGGAATAAGACGGTGAAGAAATTCTTGATTTGCTTTCGTCGCAGTTTCTCTATTTCGGGGTTGTCGCTGGGGCCTTCCTTACCGCAGTTCCAACTAAAGTTATGGTTGCCGCCGTCGCGGTTTCCTTCGAGGTTGGCTTCGTTATGTTTTTCGTTGTAGGAAACTAGGTCGTTGATGGTGAAGCCGTCGTGGCAGGTAACGAAGTTAATGCTGTGGTTTGGTTCTCGTTCTGGATCGGGGTAAATGTCGGGGCTTCCCATCATTCGCGCGGCTAGTTTGTTGACGGCGTTGGGGTCGCTTTTGACGAAAGAACGGATGTCGTCGCGAAATGGTCCGTTCCATTCGGCGAAGCGATCGCCTATGAAGGAGCCTACTTGATACAAACCGGCGGCATCCCAGGCTTCGGCGATAATTTTCGCACCGGCTAGGATCGGATCGGTCTCGATCGCCCACAACACGGGGGGATCGTCTAGGGGATGGCCGGAGGTGCCCCGGGCCATTACGGAGGCGAGGTCGAAGCGGAACCCATCGACGTGCATTTCTGCGACCCAGAAGCACAAACAGTCGATTATTAATCGGTGGGCTACTGGATGGTTGGTGTTGAAGGTGTTGCCGCAACCGCTATAGTTGCGGTAGTATGCTGGATTTTCTTCTAGTATATAGTAGTCGGAATTTTCTAAGCCCCGGAAGGAGTAGGTCGGTCCGTTTTCGTTGCCTTCGGCGGTGTGGTTGAATACTACGTCGAGTATGACTTCGATGCCTGCTTTGTGTAGGGCTTTTACCATGTCTCGGAATTCGTCGAGGGGTCCTAAGGGGTCTTGGCGGGAACTGTAGGCGCGATGGGGGGCGAAAAAGGCGATCGGGCTGTATCCCCAATAGTTGACTAGGGGCTCCATGGCGTCTTGGCGATCGTATTCGTGAACTGGGAGGAGTTCTACTGCGGTAATTCCTAGTTCCTGGAGATAGGGGATTTTTTCTATCAGTCCGGCGAAGGTGCCTCGTTTTTCTGGGGAAACTCCTGAGTTGGGGTTGCGGGTGAAGCCGCCGACGTGCATTTCGTAGATGACGGTTCGGGAGTAGGGGATGCGCAGGGGGCTGTCGTCTTCCCAGTCGTAGGTGCTGGTATCGACGACGACGCCTTTGAGGGCGAGGTCGCAGTTGTCGCCGGGTTCGAGCGCTGCTTGGCGGCTTTGGTTGTTTTGTCCGACTACGGCGGCGGCGTAGGGGTCGAGCAATACTTTGCGAGCGTCGAAGAGATGGCCGATCTCGGGGGCGAAGGGTCCGTTGACTCGGTAGGCGTATATTTGTCCGGCTTTGATGCCGGGAACGAAGATATGCCAGTAGAAGTGAGTTTGGTTTTCTTTGAGGTCTAGGGGAACTACCCGCGCTGGTTGCTTTTGGTTGGGGCTATCGAAGAGGAGGAGTTCGATGGAGGTGGCGTTTTTGGAGTAGATGGAGAAGTTGGTTCCTTCGGGATAGACGGTGGTGCCTAGGGGAAAGCTGTGTCCGGGTAAGGTTTTCGATGCCATGGTTGTTTTTCGGTTATGGGTCTTGTTTGTTGTAGGATACTAGAATTTGTTTTTTTTGGGGAAGGGGCGGATATAACAATTAACATTTTCCCAATTGACATTTTCCCAATTAACATTTTCCCAATTATAGCAATTATCGAATTGCTGAGGTACAGTCTAACGCTCCCCCCCTGCCCCCTTACAAGGGTATGTTTTTAAGATTTGAATTTAAGAGGACGCGGGGACACGGAGACGCGGTGACGCGGGGATTGAATAAAATGAGGAAACTGAGTCATTAAATAAATGGGAGTGGGAACTTATGGCAGATATTCGTTCTTTTAAGGAATTGAGAGTATGGCAGAATGCGATGGATGTAACGATGCTGATTTTTGAGCTAACCAAATCTTTTCCCCCAGAAGAGCGATTCTCCCTCAGCGACCAAATACGACGTTCTTCTCGTTCTGTTGCGGCCAATTTAGCTGAGGCTTGGAGAAAAAGAAGATATCCAGCAGCTTTTGTCAGTAAGCTTTCGGATGCTGAGAGTGAAGCCGCAGAAACTCAAACTTGGTGTGAAATTGCTCTTCGATGTGGGTACTTAACTCATTCTCAAGCAGAGTCCCTTGATTCCAAACTCGAAGAAATACGTTCTTCAGTTAGTAAAAATGGCTTCACAACCTGAAAAATGGACAATTCAATCTACTCGCTCTATTCATCAAAGAAAGTCCTAAATCCCCGCGTCCCCGCGTCCCCGTGTCTCCGTGTCCTCTCCATTCAAAAATAAAAAACTTACCCTTGTAAGCCCCCTGCCCCCCTTAAAAAGGGGGGAGCAAGAACCATTCAAAGTCCCCCTTTTTTAGGGGGACCAACGGGGGATCGACCTTGGTGTACTTCACCGAGTCAATAATTGCTATAACAATTAACATTTTCCCAATTTAAAAAGGTAGAACGGGCGAAACGCCGGTTCAATATGTCTAATTAATAACGAGCTTTTTTTCTTAGCAATAACCGATCCCCTGCAAAATCTGTTGCTAGCCCATCGCCTCGGGGCAATGGTCCATTTTTTTACGGAAAGGGGGTTTTCCTTCCATCTGTTAATTTAAAAAAGTCGCGGAAGTTGGACCATCGAGGGCCCAAACTCCACCCGATCGCTTTGGGGAAATTTTCCCAAAAATCTTTTGTTTTTCTTAATATTTCTCTGGAGATTTATATGATAAGTTGGAAAAAGTGTTCCAGAAGTACCATTTTTAGTATTAGATAGAAAGAGAAGGCAGGGGAGCGATCGCTTATCGTAAAGCAGTTCCACAGGTTCCAGACAAGATATACTGACAAAAAACTAAAATATCTCTAACTCGCAAATGGATAACTCGCGCAAACAATCTTTTGTCCTAGCCCTAGCATGGTGTTACGCCTGGGACTGGGAAGCTGACCCCCAACAATACTTATCTATATTCCAAAAAACTAGACAAGCCCTCCAGAAGGAAGACTCGGAACAAATACCTGAAGAAATTACGGATATTATCGCTGATATCGAGGAATTACAATCCTTAAAGTTCCCCCATACCAGCGACGAACTACAACAAATAACTCAAGAATTACCCGACCTTTGGCAAGCAAAAATCGGTTTGGTTTACGGCGGGGCGACCAAAATCAAAGGTTATGTATTTGAAGCAGCAAAATTGCCAGATATTCGGGGGGCATCCGCCCTTCTGGATCGAATAAATTTAATCGATCTGCCGGCATTTTTCGATCGCCACAGCAAACCCGCGATCGACAAATGGCTAGAAGCTAATTTCCCCGGACTCCAAGATGGTTTAATACCAGAATTAATCGTCTATTCCACTGGAGGAAATATTCTGGCTTTTTGCCCGGCGGCCTTAGCTGACGATTTGGCAAATGCTATCGAAAAACGCTACACGGAAGAAACTTTAACTGCCAATAGTTGCGCCGTGGCAGATACTTTTAAAATGTTAGAAGTTCGCTTCGGGTTGCTGCCAGAAAATATCGACCATAAAACGCAATGGTTGGAATGGTATGAAGAGAATGCGGAGAATGAATTAGTCAAAGCTTATTTTAATCGCAGCGACGATTTAGAAAAAGACTTTCAAAACCGCAAAAGTTTTAATGAATTAGTAGGCAAATTGGCGACTCGTTTTAACCAGCGCAGGGCGGGGAATATTTTGCCTAATAATTTACCTAATAAAAATCGCCCTTCTCGTCGATATCCGCCGATGTTTGAAACCCATCCTTATTTAGTACGAGACGAGAGCGATCGGCGCAACGCTATCAAAAAAGTTAAACTCCCAGGCGAACCTTATTTATCAGAAGTATTAGCCAGAAAACGTATCGTCGGACAGCGAACAAAACAAGAAGGAAGTGGCGGACAAAGCTGGTATCGCCAACTAAATTACCGTTGGAAAACTGGCCTAGTTGACAGTTGGGTAAGGAGGTTTAGAGACTCTTTTAAAAAAACAGATTTAAACGAACAATATTATCAAAATTTACCAGATAATATTCGACGAGCCGATGAAGTAAAAGAAGCAAAAAGCCTCAGAGAAATAGCGGAAGCGGAAGCGGAATCAGTTCCTCCTACTTCTGGATTTGTCGGCTATATCTACGCCGACGGCAATAATATGGGAGGTTATATCCAGACTATAAAAACCCCAGAAGATTACCAACAATTCAGCGAAGATATTGTTGCAGCTACGGAAAAATCTGTTTATAAAGCGATCGCCAAACATCTCCAACCCCGACAGGTGAAAACCCCCGACCCAGACTCGACTACCAAACCCGGAACCTGGATACATCCCTTTGAAATAATAGCCATTGGCGGGGACGATGTAATGTTAAT
>CALKCV010000495.1 GCA_938083405.1 uncultured Microcoleaceae cyanobacterium
GATTACCGTTTATACGGGAGCATCCCATATTTGTAAAAAAAACAAAAAAATCAATTATCTGTGTCAGTCGGAACGTTGGGCAAGGTTCCAACGTTCCGACTGACCGCGTTCCAAAAAGCGTTAAACTGTTGGTTTTATTCAAAATTGAGATGCACCCCGACTAAAGTCGTTACTACGAACTTTTTTTAATAGAGGACTAAAGTCGTTACTGCTAACTGGAACTACAAACCGTAAATCCACATAATTAATAAGGGGGTAATAATTGTCATCAAAAGAGTTAAAGGAACTCCTACTTTAACAAAGTCCATGAATTTATAACCGCCGGGACTATAAACCATTGTATTTGTTTGATAGCCAATAGGAGTTAGAAAGCTATTAGAGGCAGCAAAAGTTACGGCAAACATAAATGCTAATGGGTTTAGTTCGAGGCTTTTTGCTACTTCTACGGCTATAGGAATCATTAAGACTACGGAGGCATTATTGGAGAGGATAGCTGTTAGTAAAGTAGTGACGATGAAGAAAAAGGTTAAAATCCAATAACCGGAAAGATTGCCGCCTGCTGCTAATAAACCTGCGGCTAACCATTGGGTTGCTCCCGATTTATCCATTGCTATCCCTAGGGGAATTAAACCTGCTAGGAGAAAAATCACGTCCCAACGGACTGCGCCGTAAATTTCACCTGGTTTGAGGCAGCCGGTTAATACCATTAAAACTACTCCGGCTAAAGCGCTGACTAAAATCGGTACTATATTGAAGGCGGCGAGGAGGATAACGGCTAGGACGATCGCTAAAGCAATGGGGGCTTTCTTTTGTCGCAAATTTTCGGCGTTTCGCTGTTCTAATACTAGCAATTCTCTGGTTGTTTGCAAGCCGATAAAGCTTTGTTTGGGGCCTTGTACTAATAGCAAGTCGCCGAAACGTAAGGGAATTTTTCCTAATCTTCCTTTTAACAATTCCGCCCCTCGACGAATAGCAATAACCGTGACGTTGTAGCGCTGTCTGAACCTAATATCTTTTAGGGTGGTACCGATTAACCGGGAGTTGGATAAAATCAAAACTTCGCCTATTTTTTCTTCTCCAGTTCTCAATGTTTCTTCTATTGGTTCGTCTTTGAACTGAACTTCGGGTAGGATTTCTAATCCTCTTTCTTCTTTAATTTTTAGCAGGTCTTCTCGATTGCAACGTACTACTAAAATATCCCCTGCTTTGAATTCTTTATCTGCTAGGGGTTGGGCAAAACGAATCTTGCTGCGGATTAGTTCTAAGACATCTAAATCGAACTTGCGCTGAATTTCGCTTTGTTTTAAAGTTTGACCGATTAAACTAGAGCGCGGCGCGACTACTAGCTCGCTGAGATAATCTTTTAAGCCGTAACTTTTTTCTACCGTTTCCGTTGCATTTTTTTTGCCGTTTGGTAAGATTTTGTGGGCGGCAAAGGCTAAGTAAGTTAAGCCGATAAGAAAGAGGATTAGACCTAATGGTGCGAATTGAAATAAACCAAATTCTCCGTAGCCTAATTGTTTAGAAACGCCGCTTGCTAGGATGTTTGTTGAGGTTCCAATTAGAGTCATCATGCCCCCTAAAATAGAGATGAAAGACAGGGGCATGAGGACTTTAGAAACGGAAATTTCTTGTTTCTTGCACCAATCTTCGACGATGGGCAAGAAGATAGCGACTACTGCTGTATTATTAATAAAAGCAGAAATGGGGCCGACTATTATGCCCATGACAAATATCTGTTGGGTGAGGCTTTTTCCTCCCCATTCTAGGAGCCAGTCGCGCACTGTTTGAACTACTCCAGTGCGGGTAATACCGGCGCTGAGGATAAACATTGCCATGACTGTGATGGTGGCGGGGTTGCTAAAGCCGGAGATTCCTTGTTCTGGGGTTACTAATCCTAGAAACATTAAGGCTACTGCTACTACTAAGGCGGTGAAGTCGGCGGGAAACCATTCGGCAATGAAGCCGATTAAGGCTAAGATTAAGACTGTAAGAGTGAGAAAAATTTCCATGCTTGTGAAATAACTATTTTTCCTGGGAGAAATTAAATCCCGATCGATTTTAAAACTATTTTCGGGAGCTAAGTCCCGATTTTTTGCAACCCCGATTTGTCGCTGAAGTTAAACAGTTTTATGGCTTTTTAACTTCAATTTGTTAGATGTTATCATATTTAATCGCCAGTTGCTAGAAGAAATTCTGGACTTTGACTCGGGCCCTCCCTATGAAGGTTCCTGCAACTGGTATGGCTAATAGCAAACTTTCCTAATTCCCCGTTATGGAACCAATACACGAAGAAGCTACTAACGAAAAAACGCAGCCAGAACGTTTGAGCAAACTGGCAAAAATTAATCCGACTCTCGCGAGTCTGGTTGCCAGAAACCCTAACGCCGAGCCGGAACTTTTAAGTGAATTAGCCGACAGCGAGGAGGATTTTATTAGGAAAAATGTAGCGGCAAATCCTAATACCCCCAAGTCCGTATTGTGGTGGTTGGGCGAAGAGTTTCCGCAGGAGGTATTAGATAATGCGGTTTTTCCTTTATTGTTGTTAGAAAATCCTAATTTAATAGAGGAAATTCCCCAAGAGACTTTGATAAACTTTCTTAAATGTTCCGCAGTGCCAATTTCTTTTATGGAATGGGCGGTCAAAGTTGACTATAGTACTCAATGGGCGCTCCTAACTCACTGGCCCGAGAGAGCAGCTTTGTGTCTGGCGATGAACGGACAAACTCCGCGAACTATATTAGAGGAATTAGTTCGCTCTGAGAACACACCTGTAGCTGAGGTGGCAGAACTTCACGTTAACTATGCTGGGGAAATAGAAGAAGATTGGCAGGAGGAATTTCGCCACCAGATGGCTCGATGGTTAAGGTTTTTGAACGGAATCCATTACCCTGGAGATATAGGCGATAGCTATTTTTTTTCGATTTTAGCATCTATTGGTTTGGTTCCCCAGTTTCTCTTCGAGTTGTTAGTCAGGGATTGGCAAGTTTTTGCTCGCTACCTAGCTGCCTCAACCAATGGCCTTTCTGTTAACCTGCTAGAAGAATTAGGGCGAGACTCCCAGCCGGAGGTTAGAGCGGCCGTTGCCAGAAACCCTAACGCTCCTGCTGAGTTGCTGGAGTTGTTAGCACTGGATGAAAGTTTAGGGGTGCGCTCTGGTGTTGCTGAAAACGTTAACGCTCCCGCAAAGGTTTTGGAGGAGTTAGCAAGAGACAAACAGAGCGAGGTTCGAGAGAAGGTTGCCAAAAACCCTAACGCTCCTGCTTATATCTTGGAAGAGTTAGCTCGCGAGCCGGCAATTTTTATAGCAGTTGCTTCTAACCCTAATGCTCCAAAGAGCGTTTTTAACTGCAACAACTTAGGTCGATATAACCTAGAGAGATATGAAAGCTTAAAAATGATACTTGCTGCTAATCCCAATACTCCCGTCGATATATTGGAAAAATTGGAGGGGAACTTAGAAAAATGCGCCTGCAGTCACAAGATTTCGACGCGAGAAGCTCTCGCGAGCCATCCTAAAATTCCCGAAAATGTTATCCACCTGTTAGCAGAAGACAGAAATTCTCGGGTTCGCAAGGCTCTTGCGGCTAATCCCCAGATTCCAGATGCAGTTTTGCTGAGGTTATGGCGCGATCGCTCCTTTTTAGTCCGAACAGCCGTTGCGACCAATCCAAAAGCACCTCTTTCTATTTTAGAAGAGGGGTTGTCAGGGCTATTAACAGATAGGAAAGTTGACGTAAAAACAACTCTATTGCGTTATTTGAGCGAAAAACCCGAAGGGTTGCCCCTGTTGCTGGAGCTAATATTTAAAGAAATATCTACAGAACCCTGCGATCTAAATCCGACGATCGCCCTCTGGCACCCCCAAATGCCCTCGAACGTTCTGGCAGAATATGGGCGATCGCTCGTTTGGCCGGAACGCTGCGCGATCGCGGGGAACCCCAACACCCCGAAAGAAACTCTCC
>CALKCV010000496.1 GCA_938083405.1 uncultured Microcoleaceae cyanobacterium
GTCGTTGGGCCACGCCCGGAACTGGGTGATGTTCTTCCATTGTCTTGCACGCTAGCGTTGGAACGCTGTTGTAAGGTGGTGGTCATAATATGATTGCTATGTATTTTTCAAGGTACGAATTCGGTAGGCTTTTTGCTACCTGTATTAATATCCTACACAATAAATTTAGTTTTGTAAAGGGGTTTTAAGAAAAAATTTATTAAACTTAATAATAAGTATTATTTATGGCTAAACCGGGCCAGTGAGGGCGCAAATCCTTATTTCTCGTACTCGCAATGGCAAAATAATACGATTAGTACGACTGCGAGTACAAAAATAGGTGTCAAATAAAACAATGGACATATTTGCGGCCATTGCATCTGACTGCTTTCAATAAATCAACCGGGGGGCCATTGCAGGTAACGGCCTCCAAGAATATGAAAATGGAGATGGTCCACGGTCTGGCCGCCATCGGCACCGTTGTTTACCACAACCCGATAACCGTTGTCAAGTTTTTCCTCTGCTGCAATTTGCTTAATAATGAGTAAAAGATGTCCCAGAAGTTCTCCGTCTTCTGGGGAGGCATCTGCTAATTTAGGGATGGGTTTTTTGGGAATTACCAGGATGTGGACGGGGGCCTGGGGGGCGATGTCTCGGAATGCAAGGACTAGATCGTCTTCGTAAATAATATCTGCCGGTATTTCGCGCCGGACGATCTTGGTAAAAATCGTGTCTGTAGCCATCTTTCTTATATAGGTGCTTGGTTGAGAAGAGCGATCGCCTTGAAAAGGAACTTCAAAAGGTTCGCTCTTTTTGGTACGAGTCAATCATAGATTAAAAGAGCGTCCAAAAATCGAGATTATCCCAACCAGAAGACGATCGCGTTTTTAGCGGCTGGTATAATTTTGAGTATAATTTGTGGTTTGAAAAGAGGATATGAGAAGAAGCAGCGATCGCTATGATTCTACCTAAAAATATGAGGAACGATGGAAGGCTATCCAATATAATAATAGCTCGAAAACAATAGCCACCCGAAAAATCCTAGTTAAAAATGACAAAAAGCAGCACTGCTGGTTCTACTAACTCTAAAAAATTGCAAAAAACTCTAACTATCTACGCCGCCTTGGGAATTTTCTGCATCAGCGCCATCATAGCGATCGCCAGCATTATCCCCTTTTACCGACAACTGCTCGAACAAGAACAAAGAAATCTGCTCTTTGCGGTGAAAACCCGCACCCTAATAGTAGAAGAATTTTTATCCAAAGCAAAAGATATCGCCCTACAAATTGCCAGTCGCACCAGAGCCCGCCAACAGCTAGAAAAATACAACCGAGGGCAACTCCCGCTGACGGAGACAGTCGCAGTTAGTAACGGAATTCTCGCAGACGCCCTCAACCAATCTTCCGAAGTAGTCGGCATTACGAGACTTGCGGCAAATGGCATCCAAGTAGCTTTAGTGGGTTTGCCGATACCGAGGGAACTTTGGCCCATACTGTCTGAGGGAACGGGAAGAACGGAAATTATCGCTCCGATCCAGTTAGAGGGAGAAGATTACTTAGTGGTGGGGGCGGCAATTGTTAACCCGGCATCGGAACGAGTGGGAACGGATATCGTGTTGTTTAAAATTACCCCCCTACAAGAGCTAGTCGAAGATTACACCGGTTTGGGAGAAACTGGAGAAACAGTTATGGGCAGCGTCAGGGATGGCGAAGTGCGGCTGTTTTTTTCTTTAAGAAACGATGCCAGAGCTTCTGGGGGGTTGCTCGCAGCTATAGAAAAAGCTGTTTTTGGAGAAGCGGGGATACTGGAGGTGGAGATGGGTGGAACAAAAGCGGCGATCGCCTTCGGTCCCATTGAGGATAGTAACTGGGGGTTGGCGGTGAAAATGGATGGCGAAGAACTCTACGGACAGATCGAAGATCGCCTCGCGAGAATAGGGGTTTTAATCGTAGTTTTAAGTTTATTAGGTGCTGGTGGCATGGTGCTGTTGCTGCGTCCTCTGGCGGGGGCGGCGATCGTTCGCACGGAGGCTTTAGAAAAACAAATTGAGGAACATTCGCTCTTAGTGCGATACCAGGCAGAAGCTTTAGAGAAGCAACAGCGCAAGAGCGACTTCATTCAACAGGCATTGGAGCAGATGGAGGAGTTAAGGTTCTCCTCGACGGAAGTTGCCGAACAAACTCATGCCGTTGGCGGTGCTGGGAAAATGGCGGCTAGCTCTGCCTTGGAGGGGACTGATGCGGTGGAGGAAACTTTAGAAACAATGATGAATCTCAAGGAAAGTACAGAAGCGATCGCCCGCCACTTGGCCCAACTAGACGATAGCGCGGTGGAAATTGGCAGCATTACCAGATTAGTAAGCAACTTTGCCAAACAGACGAATATGCTCGCTCTCAATGCGGCGGTGGAGGCGGCGCGCGCGGGAGAATACGGTGAGGGATTTTCGGTAGTGGCGGCGGAAATTCGCAAGCTTGCGAACCAAAGTCGGCTGTCTGCTTCTAAAATTAATACTCAAGTTGCTAACATTCAGACGGCTATCGATGCAGCGGCGATCGCTACGGATGGCAGTATCAAAAACGTCAATTGTGGGGTTGATGTGGCAAAAAAAACTACTGCTGCTTTAATGGAAGTGCGCCAAGCCATAAATGAAGTAGTATTGAGTTCCCTAGAAATTTCCCGATCTACTGAGGAACAGGCTGCAGCTATTCAAGAAGTAGTAGCTGCGATTAATGGTATTGATGAAGCTACAGAAAGTCAAGAAGTTGAAAAAAAGTTTTTCAACTATAAGAGCGTAAATTCAAAATCTTAGGTCGCTGTACCAGTTTGGAAATTGCCCCCTGCCAGAGATGGACTGGGCGATTCGAGGGAAATGCTAGGAGAATGTAATCGAATTACTCGCTTAGGGGTGGTTTTAGGGAAATTTGAAATCGCCAGATAGCGCGAAAAATCGAGTTCTGGCAAAAGTCCAATAAGCCCGGTCGAGGGGCGAGGGAATTGTGCCTTAGAAAACAGTGGCATAGAAGAGATAGAAGAAACGATGGGAGGGCAGAATAATTAAAAACAGATAACCTTAATACCTAATTTAAAACTCATGTTACATTTTACTATTTTTGAATCGGTTTTCTTCAAATCGTTCCTAATACTAGGAGGGGGCATAGCTACGGTCTATATCGCTGCTTGTCTGTTTTACCTCTGGGGACAAAATAGATTTATTTTCAAACCTAAAGCGGATGTAGTGGCGACGCCTGAAGATTTCGGCGTTCCTTATGAGGAGTTGTGGTTGCCAGTTAGCGGCGCGAAGACATCTAGGGAAAAAATCCACGGTTGGTGGTGTCCCCAGGAAAACAGGGAGGAGGAGGCGGGGGTCGTGTTGTACCTCCACGGCAGCAAGGGAAATATGGCGGCCCAGGAGAAAAGCTGGAATCTCGATCGCGTGGCGAAATTATATGGTTTGGGATTTTCGGTTTTAACCATCGACTATCGAGGTTACGGTCGCAGCGAGGGCCCGTTTCCTACGGAGGCTAGGGTATATGAGGATGCGGAAACTGCGTGGAGTTATTTGGTAAGGGAACAACAAGTGCCGCCGGAGAAAATTTTGGTTTACGGACATTCTCTGGGGGGAGCGATCGCCATTCATTTATGCCAGCAGCACCCAGAAGGAGCCGGTTTGGTTGTGGAAAGTTCCCTCAGCGGCATGAAAGATGCGGCAAAGCAGCGTTCTTATAATATTTTTCCTTTAGATCTACTTTTGCATCAGGAGTTTGACAGTCTCAATAAGATTAAGTCTTTAAAAATGCCAGTATTATTTATTCACGGAACGAGCGATCGCTCGGTTCCAGTGGAGATGAGCCAGAAATTATTCGAGGCGACCTCGGCACCCAAAAAGTTGGTGTTAATTCCAGATGCGGGACACGATGATGCTTGTAAGTTGGGAGGCGATCGGTTTTTGGCTACTCTCAAAGAGTTTTTTAACAATTAACAATTAATAATTAACAATTAACAATTGGGATGCACGGCGTTGGTGGATTTAGAAACCCGGTTTTTGGCAAAAACCGGGTTTCTGGGTTAAGGATGAGATGAAGAAACCGGATTTTCTGGGCGTTGGTATTGATTTAGAAACCGGGTTTTTGGCAAAAACCCGGTTTCTGGGCGGACGGTGAAATTGTGCTACAATAGCTCCCATCCACTCGCTCTACTGGGGCATCGTTTATTGAGGAGGAAAATTATGATTGGGGTTGACGATTTGTTAGTTGTTTGGGGAGTTAGTCAAGCTGCGGGTTTTGTTTTTAAACCTATCTTGGAGGAACTGGCAAAAGATGCTGCTAAAGATTACGTTAAAGACTTTTTTAAAAGTTCTTTGGGTAAGGTGATTCGGTTGCCGGAAAAAGAACCTATCCAGAAGGCTGTGGGAAAATCTTTGAAGGAATTTTTACAACTGGTACAACA
>CALKCV010000497.1 GCA_938083405.1 uncultured Microcoleaceae cyanobacterium
GGCGATTTAGACGAAATAGAAGTCTTTTAGGGCTAGCGACCCGATAAAAATTCCCAAAAGCGATCGCCATACTTTGCAGCCAGCAAACCAAAAATCAATCCTAAAATCAAACCGAATACAATCAATTCTCCCCAACTAGCAAATCCCCAGCTAAAGACAATAATTATCGCAAATAAAGCACCGCAGCCAAACCTAACAAAAAACTGCAACCGATCGGAGTTATCTTTTGGAGGAGGATTAGTTTTCATAAGCCCTTTATTATTTAATAAGCAACTAAAAGTAGCTAATTTTTCTCCTTTTCAGTTTCAAAACGTCGTTTTCATCCCCTATCCGGCTAAAAACGCCCCAAGGATAAGAACCCGTCACAAAAAAATCCAACTTTAATCAAGCCAAATTTCCCACCAAGAACCTGTATTAGATACCGACGAGTCAACCTCTTTAATCCCATAAATTTGCTCCCCTCGTCTCAAAGTTTTTTCTGCTTCTCTAGCAGCTTCATCTTTACTATTTGCTTCAACCATAATATTCCTTCGGTTTAAAGACACGCGATACTTCATGTTTTAGCCTCAATTAAAATCTCTTTAAGTCATATTCTAGAGGTTCGTCTCTACTTGGAAAAAAACCAATAATGCGCCTATTCTGGTAGCGAGTCTGGAGATTCGCCACCTACTTTTGGAGTGCATCTCAATTTTGATATTGCCAAAAATTAAATGCTTTTCGTTAGTGGTCAGTTGTTACTTGGAACCTTTGGCGACTGACAACTAACAACTGACCACTGACAACGATCGTTGAAATATTGGTTTTTTTACAACATTGAGATGCTCCCAACTTTTGCCCCTCCGCCGCCCTTCGATGACCCCCTAGAATTTCTAATAAGGAAACTCGTATTGGAAATCCCGAGAACCTTCATATCCCGACAAGTCAGCCAGAGTTTCTAACCGCTGGACACCAGGATAAAGTTTACCATTAATATTCCAGGTAGGAACTCCCCTCAAACCAGCAGCTTGACACAGATCTGGTCGAGCATTTTTTCCCTTAGGATTGCATTCAATATTGTTAATCAAACTCACCGCTTCTTTGCCAAACAATTCTTTTTGTTCGTGACAGTGGGGGCAAGTGTACGCAGTATAAATCTTAGCGCCAGTTTCACTTAAATGTCGCGCTAAAGCCATTTCCGCCGATCCTGAAACATTAGCGATCGCAGGGCCCGATTCTCCCGCAGTTACTTTAGCAGAATTACTACCAGCCACTTGAGAATCGACACTGGCATAGACTCCTAAAACTCCTATCAAACTAACAACTCCCACGATTAAACAGATAAAGAAAACCTCTCCGATATCTTCCCAATATCTACCGATTAAAGTCAAAACAAATAAACTTAAAGATAGCATCGCAGAGACAATACAATAGGGGCAAAAAGCCTCAAGTTTCCAAGCCATTACCGACATTAAATAGCCGCTAGAAACCACCATCGTAGTCGTAATTCCTAGCAACAAAAACCAGCTTTTATCCTCTAACTGGGTTCCCCGATATTTATTGCTTTTTAACTGCAATAAAAAGGGAGCAAAAGCAATAATTGCTACGCTAGTATAACCTAAAAATCCAAACAAGGTTAGCGGCACTCCGAAAACCATTGCATAAGGGCTTTCTAAAACTTCTTTACAACCTTGAGTAGGGCAAACATCAGCAGCCTTACCAAATATTTCAGCAAAAGTTAGAAAAGCAGTTTCTACCATTCCAACCCCCGCAATACCCCCGATTAAGAAGCGAGACCAACGATGCAGCCAAGGTAAAGATCGTCTGTATTCCACAATAAAATCTCTCCAATATCTACAATTTACAACTCAAAATAAAGAATCAATAAACGACAAAACACCCTGACTAAAGCCAGGGTAAATTAGTACCAATTTCTTAAACGGTTGGGTTGAGCGAACCTCCACCGAACAGCGCGTACATTATTAAATTGCCAGTTCCTTACTTAATACTTAGGTAGCGCTAAAGATGTACTGACTGTTCGTAGTAATCGCTTTAGCGATTACTACAAACAATATTTTTTAATGTTTTTTTTAATTAAAGATTTGGTCGTGCAGATTTAGCGCAATAGCGATCGCTAACTACCTTAGAACGGATAGCTACCGGTTGCAAATCCGATGACTCTGGCATTAACCGCTTTTTCGGATGAATTATAACCTCCTTACAAACCAGTTTTTCGCTGCCAACAGAGGCATAGTCCCAAGTGTAAAATTCTGTATCTTTAACCGTGGCATTAGCAGGCTGGAAAAATGCACTTAATAATACTAATTCCAGAGCTACCAGCGCCATTATTAGGAATTTAAACATCGCTTTTTTCCTCCTACAACTTTGCAGAAGTTGATTTTATTTTCATAATATCATAAAACTGACAAACTGTCAAGAGATAAACTAACAGCAGTCCGATTTTACCTCATAATTAAAGATTACCCCTACAGCATCGAGAAGCGATCGCCCCCACCCACAAAGCATCAAATTTCACCCAAAGGCAGATAACGAAAATTCAGCCTACCCTTAAGATAAAGCTAATTAACTTCTTTCTCTCAGGGTCAAACAATGAAAGCAATTCTACTGAGCTTAATAGCAGCCTTAACCATCTCGGCCGCCCCAGCCAGAGCCCAAGTCTCCGATAACCAAGTCCAAGCATTAGTGGAAGCTTTGCGACAAGCAGCCCCCCAAACAGGAACGGTCAACGACGGACTCTTTAGCGACTGGCAGATCAAACCGGACAACATCACTCGTTGGTCCCGATTATGCACCGGCGAAACCCTAACCCCCGCCCAGTTCGAGGCCAACACGGACAAGGCCAGAAACATCTTGGGATGCGTCATGGAAGACGTTCTCAAGGAACAATACCCCGCCAGCAACAACAACGAACTTTTGGCCGTACGGCGCGCAGCCGCTTGGTGGATGACAGGAGACCCAGAACAGTACGATAGCGGCTCAACAGCGGAATATACCCAAAAAGTTTTGGACTTTTACCAGCAACAGAAGTAACAGAAGTACCAGCGATCGCTCTGGATGCCGCAGTTGCCGCTCCCAGGTAAGGTTCGGTAAACCCTACCTCTTCTTTCCCTCTGGATGCCGCAGTTGCCACTCCCAGGTAAGGTGCGGTAAACCCTACCTCTTCTTTACGGTTTACACTAATCAAATGTATTGACGTATTGTTCAACATTGAAGATATAGTCAACACAGATAGGAAAATTCCATGTCCAAGAAAATCGACAAAGCAAGACTGGGCGAGGATCGAAACATCAGCCACGTTCGTTTTGAAAATAGCGAAAAATTCACTCCTATAAGAAAAGCAATTCCCATGGCAGAGAGAGGGGAGATCGAACATATTCACGTCGTCAGACGCTGTGGAAGGAAATATCTTCGCAGCAACCCAGACAACCGACGAGATAACAACTTACTAGAATTGGCGAAAAGATGAGGGTCGCACGTCTGAGGTAAAGGGGAAAAGTAGAATCTAGAAACCCGGTTTTTAATACAATACCTTCGCCATTTTTGCTTCTAGGCGTTCCTCGCCCGCCAGAAACCGGGTTTTTTCAACAATACTTTCGCCATTTTCTTGTAGGTTGGGTGGAACGTAGTGGAACCCAACATCAACGCACGCAAAAAACAACGATTTTGTTGGGTTTCGCTACGCTACGAATATGTTGGGTTGAGGTTCGCGTGCGCGCTACCTACGGGTTGCATCGGGGAAGGTATTGTTCAAAAAACCAGTTTCAACAAGCCCTAAAAACCGTCGGGACTCAATGCGTACCAACCAGGTCCCTCGTAAGTGAAACTCGGGAAATTATCAATAACGTTGTTCTTATTCTCCTCGCTGCCAGTAAAAAAGTGAACCGGAGTTCCAGCCGCCGCCGAAGCAGCTTCGTTATAAAAACGGTGAATGGGGACGGCCGAAGCCGGTATGGAACTATTGGAACTATTGGGAGAAAAAGCATAAAACGCGACCCCATCGCTCTCGAATACAGGAAATTGACCGGTAATTTCATCCGGGGTTTGCAGAGTGTAGAAAAAAGTACCAGTCCGCTCGTTTTCAAAGCGATAAACAGGCAAAGCCCCCGATATAGATGGCGCTAATGCCTCGAATTCGACACCTTCGTAGCTATAGCGGGCGGGGTTGCTCTGGCGATCGCTAAATTCAGATTGACTCGCAGTAAAAAAGTGGGACTCAGTTTGCGCGTCCCAAAAACGATGTACCTCTTGGACAGTCAAAGGGTCTGTCATCGTTCCCCCGCTTCCCGCGTCGCCGCCCCCAGTGGAGGAACCTTCAATAGTAGGGTGTCCCGTGGGGTCCGTTTCTTCGCCAAACCAAAGAGCCGCGTAACCCTCGTAAATACCGACACCGATCGCGATTGGAACGCTATCGCTCCAGATATCCCGGTTGAGAATAAGGGACTAGCAAGAAAATAAAGTACCAATTTCTTGTAGGTTGGGTGGAGTGAAACGCAACCCAACAGCCGGTAGATTATTAAATTGCAAGTCCCTAACGTTATTATGACCGGAGCTATTTTTCCAAGTTTCCAGAGCAACTTCGGCATCGACAGAATTGTCAGTTGTCAGGAAAAAATTCTCGTAACCGATGCCGGGATAACCAGTATTTAATCGTTGGGGCGCTTCCCACATATTCGGGTAAGTGCTGCGGTCTGAGGAATCGTAAGGCCCCCAACTCCAAGAATGGGGATTGCGCGAATCGCCAAACGTTATTTCCAAATTCTCAGCTACATCCCGAACGTGACGGTTAGCCACCGTCGTCAAAGCCTTGGATGCCGTAATGGGGGGCAGGCCGTTCTCGCCCCGATATTCGTTTACCAGTTCCAGAAGCTCTAATTCCTCAGACTCCAAACCGTCTAGTGGCGATGGGGAAAAGATATCGACTGACATTTTTTACTGTTTAAT
>CALKCV010000498.1 GCA_938083405.1 uncultured Microcoleaceae cyanobacterium
TGCCATGCGTAATGGCGGGATTAACGAGACCATAACGGTCCGACGAATCTTCCAAGGTATAGGGGTAGAAAGGGTGTTTTTACTCCATTCTCCAAGAATTGCTAATATAAAGATAGTTCGCAGGGGTAAAGTGCGTCGGGCCAAACTTTATTACTTGCGCGATCGCGTGGGTAAGGCTACCCGGGTCAAACAAAGGTTCGACCGTTCTCTTTAATGGGCCAAAGCAAAATTGCAAAATTTTATTTGCAATTTTGCAGCAAGTCGATTAAAGTTGTGTTATTATTAAAAAATAAGGGTTGCTAATAATTAAGCAAGTAACTCCAGTTTGCGCTCTTAGTTCAGTTGGTAGAACGTAGGTCTCCAAAACCTAATGTCGGGGGTTCGAGTCCTCCAGGGCGCGTTTAATATGGCCTGATTTTTCGTTGTCAATTTTTAGTTGTAAAAGGGCTGAAAAAGGCAAAAATGCTCGGTAAGTTGTTTGCAATTGTAAACGCTCTACCTTTAAAGTTGTACCTTTTTTGTACCTCTGGGTACAACTGATTGTAAAATTAGGGTTATGCATAATTGCTCGATCGAACGGACCTCAAATTAGTCGTGGGTCCAGGTTAAAATTAATCTAAAATCTAAAAATATCGCCGGAAAAACTAGGACAAGCAGAAATAGGCGATCGCTTGGGAATGAAGAAACCCGCTTTGAACTGGTAATGGCCAAGAGCGATCGCTACGAACCTTTGAACATCGTTCTTCGCGATGTCGCCTAACCGCGCCTACCGAAGGACATCGCTACGAGAAAGGCAGCTAACTGTACTAAAACAATACTCGGTCCCGAGGGTAAATTGAACAATCCCGATAATACCATTCCCGTCACGCCGCTAATAGCACCTAAAAGCGCTGCAATTATTAAAAAGGGTAAAAAGCGATCGCAAGTTAATTTAGCAGTGGCAGCGGGAATTACTAAAAAGGCATTAACTAATAAAATACCTACAACTCTAATTGCTAAAGCGATCGCCACCGATAAAATAATTACAAACCCATATTGATATTGCCGAACTGGTATGCCTCGAACCTTTGCCAGATCGGTATTAAAAGTCAATAAAATTTGTTGCGGCAAAGTTAAAATCAAACCCCCAACAGTTACAGCCAACAACGCCCCTAACAATATTAAATCGGTATTGCTGATTGCTAAAATATCGCCAAACAAAACCGATAAAAGATTGCCTCGATATCCCGGTATAAAATCAAAACATATCGTTGCCAATGCCACTGAACCGGCGACGACAATACTTAAAACCGTATCGCTGCTTAAATTGCTTTGCTCTATTAAGTAAATTACTCCTAACCCTACTAACAGCAAAAATCCTATAAGCGATGCCGTTGGCGGCAGTTCCAGGAGGGCGGCTAATACTACTCCTAAAAAAGCAGCATGACCTAAAGCATTACCAAATAAAGATAATTTCCGCAAAACTACAAAACTGCCGAGTATTCCTCCTAAAATTCCTAAAAGAATCCCGCCGACAATTGCCCGCTGCATAAACGGAAAACTAAATAATTCTAAACTGTCAGCAAAATTCATATAAAACCAATTATAAATTACCTCAAAGATTGTTGCTTTAAAAGCGCATCGACCCACTCGGCATCTGTTTTTGAGATATTGAGGGTCGGTTCTTTACTATAATCTACTGCAGTATCGAAACCCCCTAGATCGTAAACCGAATTCAACAAAGGTTGCAGATCGATAACAGGTTCCGCATCGTCCGACTGCAAAGGCAAGGTAAAGGAGGGGATGGCATCGCGGACATTAAAACGATATAAATCTGCCAAAGGACGGCGATCGCTCCTGCTAACTAAAATGCGATAATCCGATTCTATATTATTATCTAGCACGGGCATCGGTTTTGCCGATCGCAATAAATCTATTTCCACCAGATGAGTTGCCGAACGAAAAATTCGCCGTCTTTTAGCAAGATAAGCCTTCCGTCCTTCACCCGCCCTCTTATTAGTGGGAGATAGAATCTCTATCGTGGTAATTACTTCTTTAGTTGCCACATTTCGTATTTCCAAGTAACCCTGCTTAAGCGTTTCCGGCATCGGCAGCATCGCCGTCGCAGGTTGTGCTGTTGGTGGCGATAAAACTGCCACTGGGGAAGTGGAGGGATTGCTAGTAACTTGCTCTGGTTTTACCGCCACATCTGGAATTCCCACCGAGAGGGAGTTGTCAGTATTGCTAGCTTCATACATTCGCACGAACAGCGCTACCCGGTACTTAGGGCGCAGTTGAGGAGACAATAACCTGGCAACTTCCACAATTAACAAGTGGTGTAGTCCCTGCCATAGTTCGGAGCGTTCTAAATAAGGGTCCATTCCTGGAAATGGCGATCGCATACTTTTATACTCCTTCAATCTTTCTCGTTTAAAAGGTTATTCTTTACTTTAGCATACCGCAATTCCCCACAGACAAACCTAATGACTGTGAAAATACCTCCTTAAACCCTCTCCGTAAATTTCGTTTAGATTTTCTGGAGAAAGAGCAAAACTAGGTTTGCCCTGGCAGCGGAGACGACGATTAATACATAAAACGCGATCGCAATAACTGCTTACCATATCTAAATCGTGGGAAACTTGCAAGATCGAAAACCCTTCTTCTCTTTGTAACTTTGTCAGCAATTCTGCGAATTCTGCCTCTCCAGTGGCATCGACTCCTGCCATCGCTTCATCTAATACTAATAACCTGCGAGGAGTCACCAAACAATAGGCCAATAACACCCGCTTTAACTCCCCACCGCTAAGAGTACCGATAGGTTGTTTGGCCTGTTTTTGTAAATTCACCCGTACTAAAGCTTTCTCCACCGCTCGGAGCCTCCGTCGCGAACGGAACAAAACCCTTTCCGGCCAAGCCAAAGTTACCAACTCAGCTACGGTTAAAGGAAAGCTGCGATCGAAAGGAAATTTTTGGGGAATATAGGCTATTTGCTGCCAATATTTCCCCAAACTTTTTAACTCCCGTCCGAGAATTTCTACCCGTCCCGACTGGTAAGGCATCAGACCTAAAATTGCTTGAATCAAGGTACTTTTTCCCGCGCCGTTGGGACCGACAATGGCAGTATTGCTGCCAGAGAAAACTCTAAAGGAAACTGAATCAACTGCTCGATATTTACCGCGATAAACTGTTAAATTTTCTACCTTTAAAATTGGCAATTCACCCCGATCGCTCTCTTCTCTCATCTGCAAACTTCCTCTAAAGCTGTTAAATTGTTCCTCATCGCGGTAAAATAATGTTGGGGGTCTAACGGACCTGTTTCTACGGGGTCTAAAACTTTTACAGGCAATCCTAAATCCTTGGATATTTGCGCTATTCTGCTATCGTTAGCTCCGCTTTCAGATAAAAATCCTTTTACTTGAAATTCTTTAGCTGCATTAATTATCCTTTGCAAGTCTCTGGGAGCGATGCTATCTTCTGGTAATTCTACTACTGCCATTTGTTCCAAATTGTAGCGTTTTGCTAGATAGGGATAGGCATCGTGAAAGGCTATAAATTTACAACCTTGCATTGGTGTCAAACGGGCTTTAAATTCCCTATCTAATTCTTGGAGTTTTTGGATATAAACTGCGGCATTGGCGGCGTACTTTTCCCCATTATTTGGCTCTGCATCAATGAGACCGTCTCTAATATTGATGACTTGTTGTTGGGCTAATACCGGGTCTAGCCAAACGTGAGGGTTGCCTCCTTCGTGATGGTGGTGGTGGTGTTCTTCGCCTTCGTCCTCATGTTCCTCCTCTTCTATAGGTTCGATGCCTTGACTGGTGTCAATTTGTTTCAGTTGGGAGTTACCCGCAGAAGCAATCAATTTATCGAGAAATTCCTCGAAACCCAAACCATTTTTTACTAACACGTCTGCTTCGGCAATAGCGATCGCGTCTGTCGGTTTTGCTTGATATTCGTGAGGATCTGTACCGGGACTAATTAATATTTCTACTTCCGTCTTTTCTCCCGCTACTGCTTTTGTAAACATATATACTGGCAAAAAAGTTGCTACGATTTTGGGAGAATTTGCTTCTTGCCCTTTACTTACCAAACCTCCACTAGAAATAGTCACTGTTAATCCTGTCAACCCTAACAATACCCGGCAACTCCAACGCCGCCAAGGTGATCCCAGAAATTCCTGCCCTCTTCTGTTCATCGTTTTACTCCAAATTAGTTTGAAAATGATAATCATTATCTTAAAAGAGCGATCGCCTCCAAAGCCTAAAATTTAACAAAAACTTTAGATTTAACTTAAAAAAATAATTT
>CALKCV010000499.1 GCA_938083405.1 uncultured Microcoleaceae cyanobacterium
TGGGATGTAGTTTAACTTGGTTAGCTTTACGCTATCTAAAGCAATTTACGGTAGTGGGTCGCAAGTAATATTTCAGCGTCAAAATCTTTTTTGTAGTAATCGCTAAAGCGATTCATCTATATTAATCGCTTTAGCGATTACTACAAACAGTGACCGCATCTTTATGAAAGCCGGAATTAATCGTTTGGGCGATCGCCTGCTTCAGAAGAAGTAGAATCTTTAGTAGTTTCCGGTGGAACTTCAGACGAAGAAATTAGCGTTGCGCCACTAAGAACTTTTGACTCCAACTCCTGCCTTAGTTTTTCAATCTCACTCTGATGCTCGGTTTGCAAAGATTTTATCGTTTCCTCCAATTGTCGGACGCGCTTTTTGTGAGTAGTTTCTAAATCGGCAATTGTCTGTTGCACAGCAGTGGTGTGTTGCCCTTCGAGAGATTGAATCATCTGTTGGAGATGAGCTTTGTGAGTAGTTTCTAATTCTGCAATTCTCTTTTGGAGTTCGATTTCGCGTTCCCTTTTGAGAGATTGAATAGTTTGTTCCAAGCGAGCTTCGTGGGTTTTTTCTAAGTTTTCAACTCTCTGTTTCCATTCGGTTTCGCGTTCCTTTTGCAGATTAGCGATGGTAGTCTCCAAGCGAACTTCGTGGGTTTTTTCTAAGTTTTCAACTCTCTGTTGCAACTCGGTTTCGCGTTCTTTTTGCAGATTAGCGATGGTAGTCTCCAAGCGAGCTTCATAACTTTTTTCTAAGTTTTCAACTCTCTGTTGCAATAGAGTTTCGTGTTCCTTTTGAAGATTAGTAGTAGTTTGCTCCAGGCGAGCTTCATAACTTGCTTCTAAGGCGGCAACTCTCTGTTCCATTTCGGTTTCGTGTTGATTTTGGAGATTAGTAGTAGTTTGCTCCAAGCTCGCTTGATAGCTGGCTTCTAAGGTCGCAACTCTCTGTTCTAGTTCGGTTTCGCGTTCATTTTGGAGATTAGCGATGGTTTCCTGCCTTTGAGCTTCCGCATTCTCCAATTGCTCGGTTAACTGTCGCACTTGAGTCTCCTTTTCGGCTTTTTCCGATTGAAGAATTTCGTCTAATTGAGCTTGATAAGCTTGTTGTAATTCAGCTTCGCGCGATGCGACAGCTTCCTCTAACTTGGCTTTATTATCGAGTTCCAATTCCTCAGTTTTTTGCCTGAGTCTTTCTTCATTTTCAGTCCGCAAAGATTGGAGAGCTTTCTCCTTATCTGCTAGATGAGTTTGCTCTAATTCATCAATTTTTTGTTTGAGTTTATTTTCCTCTTCTGCTTTGAGATTAAGAATTGTTTCTTGCATTCGAGCTTGATGCTCTTTTTCTAATTGCTCTTCTATTAGGTTAATTTTCCTTTGTTAGAGTCGAGGGAGGAGTTACCTCCTCGCCCCTCTCCTTCAGAACCGAGCGTGCGACTTTCACCGCACTCGGCTCCTAGATAATCTTAGTCTTTTGGACCTATGCCTTCATGTGGATGTAATCATGGCATGACTCGTGGATTGCCGTTAAATTCTTGGTTTTCCAGTTGTCGTGGTTGCCGTCTATATGGTGGAGGTGTACCTTTTCGTTGCCGTCCAGGTAGTGTCCACAATGTCCACATTTGTAGCCTTGGCGTTTTAATGCCTTTGCCGTGTGCCCATCGTAAAGGTTGGAATTCCTCTTACTCCAGTAAAGAAGGTCTCCGTCGTAGGGGGATTTTGTTCCTTTTACCATGACGAATTTATTCTCAGAGTAAGGGACCGCTGGGAATGCTTTATTGACGAGTTCTACAGCCTCATTTTTGCCTTTATTTTTGTCGGCTTTAAACCGATTAGAGGCATCGAGGTTTAAGTACCACAAGCTAAACCGTGAACCGTCCATCTTGCAATGGCGGTGGTAATTTCTCCAACCCCGTATTATTGGCGCTAGTTTCCTAGCTTTGGACTCGGTGGCTAATACAGAACTATTGACTATTGCTTTAACTTTCTTGCGGAGTTTTTCGTAGTTTTCCTCTGATGGGACACAACGAAATTTCCCGTTTTTCTGCACCCTAAAGTGCCATCCCAAGAAATCAAAGCCTTCGATAGACCGCGTTACTTTAGTCTTCTCTGCCGATACTATCATCCCGCGCTCGTTTAGAAACTGCTGTACCTGTTCTAAGATTTTCTCAGCGTTGTCTTTGGGCTTAAGGAAAAACACCATATCATCCGCGTATCTTACGGATGGGTGGATGTCTTCGATGCCATTTAATGCTATATTTGCCAGGAGTGGAGAAACCACTCCCCCTTGGGGTGTCCCTTGATTTGGAAACATTGGGGACACCCCTGCTTTTAAGCATCTCCATAACCCCGTCTTTATTCGTTGGGGTGCGACTACTTTGGACATAATCGCTGTGTGGTTAATTCTGTCGAAACATTTCTCAATGTCTAATTCGATTACCCTTTTGTCTTGACCGTTGCATCGGCTTCTGAGGTTGTCGAAGACGTACTTTTGTGCATCTTGCGTACCCCTGCCAGGTCTAAAGCCGTAGCTTCGGGCATGGAATGTTGCCTCGTGGGCAGGTTCTAAAGCATATTTGACAATACATTGCCAGGCTCTATCTGCGATGGTTGGTATTTTGAGGGTTCTCCTAAACCCGTTTTTCTTAGGGATTTTAACCTCTCTAAGTCCTTGATGGTCCCAGTTATTTGCGAATTTTAGCTTTTGAGCCAAGTTAAACCTTTGTTCAAAATTTAAGGACTTTACTCCATCTACCCCACAAGTTTTCGTACCTGAATTTAGCTGAGTTACTTGTCGTACAGCAAGCATCCTTGCGGCGAGGGATTTCAGTACCAAACGTTGAAGATTTCTGACCTTGCGGCTGTCTCCATTCTGCATGGCTTTAAAGACTCGCTTTTGTAGGCGAAATAAGTTTTTCTGGAACTTCTTCCAGTCTTGCTTAATCCATGTTTCACTATGATTGCTCATGTGTCTAAACAAGCTCTATTACTAGGTTTGTCTCTTCTGATTACCCTGCAAGCAATTTAAGCTTGCATCCTAACCGTTGGAAAGGTTTCCGCGCTTCCCGCCTACCCTGGTTATCGACCTCCAGAGACTTTCTCAACGTTTTTCTTCGTTCCGAGTTTTAGATTGATTGACGGTTTAGGGCTGTCCAATTCGCCTACACGGTTCCCAGGGATGCACCTACTACGAACTTGTGGTGCGGGAGTTTCCCGTGTGAAGTCAGGAAGATTGAGTGATTCCTGCTTAGGAATAAGACGCTTTTGAAGGACATTCCGTAATGTACCCATGCCGTCTCCCCATTAGCCCCAGGGTGCCTATCACATTGGCCCTGGTTAGGCCCTGCTGCCAGCTTCATCCTGCTAGTGGAAAGACTAGCTTAATGTGGCCAGGTCGGGAGTTCGTTGTCCCTTAACGAGTGGGACTTTCACCCACATCCAAAACTCAGTTATCTAACAGGCTCTTCTTTCGGTGACCTCATTATAGCTTTGGGCCATAACAGGCTCTTCTTTCGGTGGCCTCATTAGACGATATCCATACCCTTCTAATTGCTAGAAGCTCCTGATATCAACGAATCGCACGTTCGTCTTCCTTGTACTTCTGCAATCGTTTTTTAAACCAGAAATCTGCTCCCAGCGTTCCTAAACCAAGACCTAAGATCAGTCCAAAAATGAACATACCGAGTTCTTCCATCCGTAGATACCTCCTTTGTTAATGGCGATCGCAACCGTCGTAGTTTGTTTCTAGAGCTTTTCTTCAAATTATCCCACGAAGTGCCCGAAGCGCAGATATAGAAATCCCGATTAGGACTTACCATCCATTTTAATTTACCTCGGGGCCGTGAAGTTGCCGATTTTCTAGGTCAAAAAACTAAGCCAGTTGCTTTTGATAGTGGCCTACTAATGTTGGGAGGACCCCAGGCGAGTGTAAATTGATTTTTTCTGCCAACGTTCCAACTGACAACGTTCCAAAAAGCAACCACTTTTTGTGAAAGCTTCAAAGGTGACGTACCCCCCCATTCTCTAATAGTCCCAGCGGAGAATAGAGCTAACCTGCTCGATTAAATCCAGAGCATTAAAAGGCTTAGTAATAAGCCCAATAACACCCAAATCGATAAACCTTTTTCGGTCCTTAACCTCTGCAGTAAGCAAAATAGTGGGAATATTGCAAGTAATAACAATTAATAATTAATAATTAATAATTAATAATTGAGGGAAATGTGTGGGCTCCTTGTTCTGCCTTGCCCAAACCCTTTTTCCTCTCTTTATTTTTTTATGGTTGTTTATTGCGACTTGATATAAGGGAATGAGCGGACAACTGTCGAAAAGTAGCGACTCCATCGAGTTTTGGCATCATAAAATCCAAAAGAATAGCATGAGGTAGCTCTCGCCTGGGCGATCGCCAACCCCTCCTTACCCGAGGAAGCAGTCAATACCTCCCAGTCCGTAGCAGTTTCCTGGGAAAACTGGACGATATCTCGAACTCCATTATCATCATCAATAACAAGAATACTCAATTATCAATTAACAATTAATAATTAATAATTAATAATTGAGGAAAATATCTGGAATCCTTGTTCTGCCTTGCATTCCCCTTTTTAATCTCTTGATTTTATAAAGGTTATTTATTGCGACTTGATATTAGCAGTCATTTCTTTCCCCAATAAACTTCGCCGCAGTTGTCTGCCCTTGGAGACCTGCCCGCCCAATTCCCAATTTAAAATTAAAAAAGTTGATTTCTTGCAGCAATTAGCTTTCTGCGCAATTTGCTGCGATCGCTCCGATTTAAAACCCTAGCCACCAACTCCGGTCCCACAAAAGGTTTTTGTATATAATCATCAGCACCGGCGCTAAAAACCCGATAAATAGTTTGAGCGTCGGTACGTTCCGAGAGACACAGAACCGGCAACTCGCACCATCGAGAGTCATTGCGTACCACAGCACAGAGGTCGATACCGCTAATATTCGGCATCTCCACGTCCAATATCAACAAGTCGGGAACCGTTGTTTCCAACATCTCCCAAAACTCTTCGGGCTCCTCAAGTAAAGTAAGTTGAAAACCCCAGGGGCAGAGTTCTTTCTCCAGGCGACGCAACATCTTAGGATCGTCGTCCACCACCAGCAACTTAACCGCATGGGAAGTAGTTTTCTCGATCGCCGCCCCTACAGCTTCCATCACTCGCACTGGAGAGACTGGTTTTTGCAGAAAGCCTTGTCCTCCCAAACGAGCAACCCTGACTCGTTCTGCCAAACTTTCTTTAGCCGTACAGACAACTACCGGTATGCTTCGTTTGCTAGCCGTCAGTTCGTCCAATAACTCCAGCCCGTTGTCCGCCGAGTCGGGAAAACACAAATCTAACAACACCACATCGGGAAGTTGGCAAGCGATCGATTCTCTAGCCTGCTCGATACTAATCGCATTTTCCGCCTCCATTCCCCAAATAGCAGCCTCCGCGCATAACATCGAGCCCAAGGAAGCATCGTCATCTACTATTAACAGTCGCCGACGTCGCCCCTCTAGATCCTGGCCTTCCATCGCTTCGAGTTTTGTCGCGGGCCCTTTGAAAAAAGAATGCCGCTCCCCGTTCAACCCCCAGGGTTTCCCATTCCCTCCGTTAGAACCCAAGGCAGCCGAACTCTGGATGTTTGCCTCCGTCGCTTCCTCCCCCAGTTCAAGTTCTTGCCGCAATTCTAGCAGCAGTCGGGACAGGCGAACTTTCATTTGAGCAGACAGGGGGTTAAACTCAAGTATTTTTTCCACTTGTCGGCACTTTTGCGAAGCCGTTTCCAAGCCAAAACTTCCTATAGCTTTTAGAGTATGAGCTTGGTATTTTGCCTGTTTTCTGTCCTCTTCCCTAAAAGTTAAATTGGCATCGATACTGGCAAGCGATCGCTCTATAATCGAAAGGCGATCGAGATATTTCTGCTTGTGTCGTCCCCAAATGGCCTTCATTCCACTAGCTCTCGGCGACCTGCTAACAGTGTCGGTTTTTGCCCTTACAGCTATCCGGTCTTGGGGTGGGAATTGCTCTTCTAAACCTTCGACACTAACCTTTGCCGCCACAAGAAGATTTGTCTGCCGAAGTCCGTTGCGTTCCTGTTTCTCTTCCTGTTTCTCTTCCTCTTCCTCTTCCTCTTCCTCTTTGTCCGCGTAACTTCGTTTTTGTAAAGTTCTCAGGCGATATCCCTGTCCGTAAATAGTTTCGATCGGGTCTAATGCCGAGTCCGCTTTTTTCAGTTTTTGCCGCAAGCTCTTGATATGAGTTCTAACTGTATTTTCACAAGGAGGCTCTTCAAAAGACCAGAGGCGATCGAGTAGAGAGCTTTGACTAAATATTCGCTCTGGGTTGCGCAAAAAAATCTCTAATATACTGTACTCTTTGGCAGTCAGATGCAAAGGTTTGCCATTGTAGCTTACTTGGCAGTTATTAGGGTTTAGGCGCAGTTGTCCCCACTCCAACTCCGGCTTAAGAAGATCGGTACCTCGACGCAGTAAAGCCCTAATTCTCGCTAAAAGTTCTTGCAAGTCAAAAGGCTTGACTAAATAATCGTCCGCCCCCGCATCTAAGCCAGCCACTTTATTAATGCTAGCTTCCGTCGCCGTCATCAACAGAACGGGGGTGCGATCGCCATTATTTCGTAACTCCTGGCAAAATTTAATTCCGTCTAATTTTGGCAACACTAAATCTAGCAATATTAAGTCGTAGCTTAGGCTTGTTGCCAGTTCTAAACCCGCCCTACCATCTGCGGCTACCTCTACAAGATAATTTCGCTCTACTAACGATTCTTCTACTATTTCGGCCATTATTGGATCGTCTTCTATTAGTAAAATTCTCATGGCTTAAGTAAGATCGATTAATAATTAACAATCGAGCGGAAGATCTGCTAGGGAGCATCTCATATTTGTCAGTTGGAACGTTGTTAGTTTGACGACTAACAACGTTCCAACGTTCCAAAAAGCATTGTTTAATGGGTAATAAGCAATAAGTAATTCTCAAGACCCAATTATAAATTAAAAAGAGGCGTAAAAAAGGATCGCCTCTTTTTAATCATCTCCCGCTCAAATCTAAACCTTCGCAGTAGCAGGCAATATTTCCTCTGGCTTTTCATCCATAGCATTTGCCCCGCCAGCCTCGGGACTATCTGCCTCAGAGGGCGGTACAACTTGAACGAACTTCGGCAAATACTCATCCCAACGCGCCAAAATCTTCTTCCCCTTCTCGCTCCCAGTGCGATCGACATG
>CALKCV010000500.1 GCA_938083405.1 uncultured Microcoleaceae cyanobacterium
TGCCGTTATCGCCAACGGTCAGCAAGAATAGGTCGTTATAGTCGCGCTCGAATTTAATTGTCAGTTCCCCGAAATTCCTATCCTTAAAAGCGTACTTCAGCGAATTAGAAACCAGCTCGTTAATAATCAAACCACAAGGCACCGCCGTATCAATATTTAGGAATGCAGGAGCGAGCTTTAGATTTAACTTCACGCCCCTAGCATTAACTTGATAAGCTTGAAACAAATTAGATGCTAAGTTGTGGATGTATTCGGCAAAATCAATTCTCGATAAATCTTGAGATTGATAGAGTTGTTCGTGAACCAAAGCCATAGACCGGACTCGATTTTGGCTTTCTTTTAACATTTCCATAACAGTCCCATCTTGAATATACCTCGATTGCAGTCGCAGCAAACTAGAAATAACTTGAAGATTGTTTTTAACTCGGTGGTGAATCTCTTTTAACAACACCTCTTTTTCCGCCAGGGAAGCCTTGATTTGTTCCTCATCCCTTTTCCTTTCCGTAATGTCTCTGACCACGGCTTGCAGCACTTTTGTTCCCCCAAAAATATTTTGAGAATTGTTATTGGGAACCTGACCAAATTCCATTGCAGTTAACAACACTTCTGCCGGAAATTCCGTTCCGTCAAGCCGCCGATGTACCCACTCGAACCGAGCGTTACCTGTTTCTATAGCTATGGCAATTTGTATTGTTAGTAAACTCTCCGTGTCTCCATAGTTTGGTTGAAATGGGGGAGACATATCCTTTGGATGCTTGCCGCAGAATTCTTCTTTAGTCGGACAGCGAAACATTGCTAAGGTAGCGCGGTTGCAGTCAAACAAAAACCCTTCTTCATCCAAAAGCATCACGGCATCGCTAGTTGCTTCGTAGAGGCTGCGGAATTTTCTTTCTGACTCTTGCAGAGACGCGATTAATTGTTCTTGCATCGCTTCCGCCCGTTTGCGATCGCTAATATCAATCCCCACCGACACCGCCGCTTTCCCCTCATCGTATTTCTCCGTCACGATCGAATAATTTATAATCTTGCCATTAACTCTTGTATCAACCTCTCTAGAGATTTGACTTTGCGAACTAGCGAAAAAATCGCCCAGAAATTCTACGAAATCGGGACTGGTGTCCAAAAAACCTATTTCTCGACCGACAAATGCTTCTGGAGGTAAATTAAAACTCTCAGCTAATTGTCTGTTGACGCCGATGTAGCGTAAATCCGAGCTCGTCCACGAAACTAGCCAAGGTACCGCATCCAAGACAGCTTCGAGTCTATCTTTTGCCTGTTTTAATTCCGTTTCCGATTGTTTGTGTTCCGTAATGTCGCTCGCAGTGCCGGTTGCTCCCTGGAAGTTGCCGAATTCGTCTAAAAGAGCGATCGCGTTGAAACTCAGATATACAGGAGTTCCATCTCGGCGTTGATGCACTGTTTCCCACTGAGCGTTAGGACAGGGAAAAGTCTGGTTTATCAGTCTCTCTACGAAAGAGTCGCTTGCCTCTGCGGGGAAGTTTTCCCCCCCCGGACGCGCAAAATCCGTTAATCGCTTGCCGATCGCTTCTGCCGGTTCGTAACCATAAATGCGCTTTACTGCTTGATTGACAAAGGTAAAACGTCCTTCCACATCCACCGACCAGATTAAGTCTTGAGAGGTTTCTACTAAATTGCGGTACTTTTCTTCGCTGTTTGAGAGCGCCTCTTCTACTCGCTTGCGCTGTAGGGCATTAACTAACATTTCTGCCATAATTTTCAATAGAGAAATGATATCTTCCGACCATACTTTAGGCGATCGCACCGACTCAAATCCCAATACCCCAATTAAATTGCCGCTATATAGCATTGGTACTAGCACTAGAGATTTAATCGACTGCGATCGCAACAATGCTTTCATGCGACCTTCTGCTAATGGTAGTTTTGCCGCATTTTCAATATAAATTATTTCTTCGATGCGAACTTTATTTGCCCACTCTCGGACCTTTGCTAGCGGTATATTTTGTCGTTTGTCTATTTGCGGCGCAATTCCCCCCGCGCACCATTCATAATTGTTGCTTATACTTTGTTGGTTTTCATTTAATAAAAATACATAACTGCGATCTATGCCGCTAAAAGTTCCAATCCACTCTAACGCTACTTTAACGCCTTTATCTATCTCCGATGACGCTAAATCTATCAAATAGGTAGAAAGCGTAGCTAATAATGATTCTAAATCTAACCGATGCCGTAATTCTTGTTGCGCTAATTCGTGCTTGACAATTTCTTCGACTAAGCGATCGTTCGACTCTTTTAATGCTGAAGTCCGCTCTTCGACCTTGATTTCCAACTCTTCTTTTGCCTTTTGCAGCGCTACCGACGATCCATGACGAGCCGTAATATCAATCGATACCCCCCTGACTCCCACATTTTTTCCCTCACAATCTAGTTCTGGCACAGCTTTTGTTTCGTAAACAAAATCCGCAACTTCCCACATCCACTCCTTCTTGAACCCTGCCAGCATCAGAGAGATATTTTCTAAAAGTACCCCATCCTCTTTGCATAACTCAAATACTGACGAACCTACGGTGAAAAGCGATCGAAATCCTGATGATTCCAGTTCTTGCCCCTCTATAAAAGTAAACAAACCGTTATTATCTAATTCCCACAACACGATCGGTGCTTTCTTTAGCACTGCATTCAGACGCGCTTCGCTTTTTTTTAACCCTTCTTTAGCTCGCTGATTTTCTACTTTCTCCCGTTCGAGACGATCCTTAACATCTTTTAGCTCTTTTGTCAATCTCTCTACCTCTTCCCGGAAGCTGTTAGTAATGCCTTCCCTTTTTTCAGTTTCGAGACAATATTTTTGAGGGGATTTTTGATTTTGCATAGTTCGATATTGCACCCTTTGGTAGTAGTTTTTTCAATTTAACTAAGCGGTTTGAATTTTAAATAATATTTGTTATACCAGAACCCAAAACCTCAATATTTTTGATATTTTAAAAACTATTTGGCAGCGACTTCACCGCCCTTCTGCTATTTCTTGATTGGGGCGGGCAGGCGAGCGCCTCAAAAATCATCTAAAATCTAAAACCTGGTGGTAACGACATAATTCTCATAATTACCTATTGCCAAGAACTGATAATATTTTAAAAGAAAAAAGAATTAAGTAAGTGGATGGTACGCCAATAACTGCAAGAATCAAATGAATTTACCAGACTCCAGCAAACTACAGTTTACTCCAGACCTAACTATCTGTCGAATTTTGAACGGAATGTGGCAAGTCTCAGGTGCCCACGGACGAATAGACCCAAAAGCCGCGATCGCTCGTGATGTTTCGCTACACGGACGCAGGTTACACCACCTGGGAGCTGGCAGACCATTATGGCCCAGCCGAAGATTTAATTGGAGAATTCAGGCGACAAGTCAAGGCCAGGCGTGGGCCAGAAGCTCTTGCCAACATTCAAGCCTTCACTAAATGGGTACCAAGACCTACAAAAATGACCAGAAAGTTAGTCGAGCAAAATATCGACATCTCCCGCAAAAGGATGGATGTAGAAACCCTCGACTTAATCCAATTTCACTGGTGGGAGTATCAAAACAAAAATTACTTAGATGCCCTGCGCTACATGGCAGAACTCCAGTCGGAAGGCAAAATAAAACACCTTGCCTTGACCAATTTTGACACCAAACACCTGAAAATTATCCTCGACAATGACATCAAAATAGTCTCCAATCAAGTACAATTTTCTCTAATAGACCGTCGCCCCTTACTACAAATGGTGCAGTTGTGTCAAGAACGCGACGTTAAACTTTTTGCCTACGGGACTCTATGCGGCGGTTTATTATCAGAAAAATACTTGCAAGTTCCCGAACCACGCGGTCCCCAATTAAACACAGTAAGCCTAAGAAAATATAAGAATATCATCGATTCTTGGGGCGGTTGGAATCTCTTTCAAAAATTGCTAACCGTGCTAAAAGAAATTGCCGAAAAACACGGAGTTAGCATCCCCAATGTAGCAGTTCGTTACGTTTTAGAACAACCATCTGTAGCCGGTGTTATAGTCGGGGCAAGGTTGGGAATATCCGAGCATTTGGAAGAAAATGCTAAAGTATTCAACTTCAATTTAGATGCCGAAGATTATGACCAAATTAATTCTATCGCCACGGAATCGAGGGACTTATTTAAGTTTATCGGCGATTGCGGCGATGAATATCGCAGATAATTTTCATGGTAACAATTAATTATTAATTGTTAATTATTAATTGTTAATTATTAATTATTAATTGTTAATTACCCATTACCCATTACCGGATTTTTACCATGTCAGAACCCTTTTCTCCAGAAATAAGCGATCGCATTTGTTCCCACATGAACCAAGACCACCCCGATGCCGTCCTTCTTTACGCCCAAAGCTTCGATAATTCTCTCGAAATTACCGAAGCCGTAATGGATTCAATTGATGCCAAAGGCATGAGTTTGACAGCCCTAAAAATGGGATACGCCGTCCCCATCCGCATCGAATTCGATCGCGATTTAAAAGATGCCGAAGACGCCCATCAAACCCTAATTGAAATGCTAAAACAAGCCCGACAAAAAACCAGTAGTTAGCCCCTCCTAATTGCTAATTGTTAATTGGGAATATAGCAATTAACAACTAACAATTAGCAATTAACAACTAACAACTAACAAATTAAGTCAAAATAGACCCACCCATCATCTTCTGGTAGCGCCGTTCCAACTCATCCCTTAAAGGCGGCCAATCATTCAAACTCTCATCCTTTTCTATTATCTCCTCAGCCGCCACCCGCGCCAACTCCAACA
>CALKCV010000501.1 GCA_938083405.1 uncultured Microcoleaceae cyanobacterium
TCTGGGTTATCTTGAAAATTGATATGGGGAGCATCGGGGGAATGAAAAAAACCAAGAATTAGACGCTTTTTGTCAGTGTTTATATCAATTAACAATTAATAATTAATAATTAATAATTGAGGAAAATATCTGGAATCCTTGTTCTGCATTGCATTCCCCTTTTTAATCTCTTGATTTTATAAAGGTTATTTATTGCGACTTGATATTAGCGGTCAGTTGGAACGGGAGCATCTCAATTTTGAAGAAACCAAGAATTTAACGCTTTTAGGCAACAGGTAACAGGCACTATTGCTACAGGGAAAAGAGGTTTTAAGTCAAAAAAAGTATTTTTACAAATATGAGATGCTCCCAGTTGGAACGTTGTTGGTCGTCCAAAGTTCCAACTGACCGCTAACATGCTTGCATTGATTTTTGGGTATTTTTACTTCGATGAGATGCTCCCTCGATCTGCACCCTTTTAGTCTGTTTATAAAGTTTTTTGATTAGATAGTATAAAAAAATACATTAGCAAAGATAGAAATCCGTTAGTATTATGCTAATATTAGGAAAGGGGGCAATTTATGTCCGATCGGGTTCTTGTTCGATCGTCGTATCATAAGCAAGGATTGCTATAGTTATAATGAAGTAGCGACAGCCACTACCAATCTTTTTAGTCAAATTTACGGAAACATCATAACCTATTACCGATAACCAAAGTGCGTAATTTTCGGTCTAAATTCATTGCTTATGCAGTAGGTTTATTAATTGTTTTAGCACTCAAGCTCGGAGGTTGTACGGGCACTCAACCGGAACTAACTTCTACTGAAACTCCAACGCCTTTCGCCACCCAAAGAGTTACCGAAAATGTAAATCGGGTTAGCATTCTCGGAATAAGAAGTGCAGTCAAAGCCAATGTCGAGTATCATCGGCTAATCGACTATCTTTCGGAAACGACGGATCGTCCGTTTATTCTAGTTGCCCACACTTTAGAGGATCAATTTACTCAGGTCGAACAAGGGAATGTAGATTTTGTATTTAGCAATCCTCTGGCAGCAGTGCAAATGCGCAGACTCTACGGCCTAAAATTTCTGGCGACCCTGAAGCGGCCCGAAACCGGTAAGGAATTTGGCGGACTGATTATTGTCAGAAGCGATAGCGAAATTCAGAACGTAGAAGATTTACGCGGGAAGAATGTGGTTTGCCTTAACTTTGAAACGGCTGCAGGTGGCTGTATTTTCCAGACCTATCATTTACAGCAAAAGGGTATCGATCCCTTTGCCGACTTCGGCAGTTTTCAGGAACTCCAATCTCAAGATAATATTGTTTTCTCCGTACTCAACGGTACTTTTGATGCGGGTTTTATCCGCACCGGTCAATTAGAGAAGATGCTGGCCGAGGGGTCAATAATAAGCTTGGACGAGCTGCGGATTTTAGATTTAGCGGCAGACGATTATTATTATCCCCATACCACGCGACTCTATCCAGAATGGACCTTTGCCGCCATGCCGGAAACTGACCCGGAAACGATCGCCGCCGTTAAAGATGCGCTTTTGAGAGCCTCTCCTTCGACCCTTGCTCCAGCAAGGGCGGAAGGTTTCGTGCCACCGGTCGATTATACACCAATGGACGAGTTAATTGAAACCTTAAAACTCAAAAGTTGGGATGCTCCGCGTTATATCAAGTCGCAATAAACAACCATAAAAAAATAAAGAGAGGAAAAAGGGAAATGCAAGGCAGAACAAGGAACCCACACATTTCCCTCAATTATTAATTATTAATTATTAATTATTAATTGTTATTAGCCCCGAATAAATGACAGCGAGTATGAAAAAACTAGATTTAAAAGCCAAGTTTCGCCATAGTATCGCGGCGCGTTTCTTGGGAATAGCGATCGTCGGTTTGGCGAGCGTTGAATTATTATTTGGAGCCTTTGAGGTTTATTGGGGATACGTCCAGCAGAAGCAAGATTTGGAAACAAAAATTGCTAACCACGCTAAATTCCTCAGTTCCGTTACTCCAGAAGCAATTGTGAGTTTTGACTTTCTGACTTTGGAAAGACTGATGAAACAAACAGCCGAAGATCCAGAAATCGTTTATAGCGTTATTTATAACAAGCAAGGTCGCCCCCTGACGAGGTTTTTAGACCAGGAAAATCCCATCGTCGCTAGCCATTTGCCCTACCACCCGCAGCCTCAAAAAATCTTGGCGGAAGTCCGTCAAGAACGGGGACTGCGGGAACTACGCAACCCGATAGTTTCTGAAGGTCTATTGCTCGGGGAAATTAAACTGGGTTATTCTTTGAGCAACCTTCGCTCGCGGTTGCTAAGATCGACGCTATCGAGGCTCGCGGGGGCCATGGCCGCGATCGCCTTACTGGCCGCTCTGACGGTTGTCCTCTTCGATCGCCAAGTTCGCAAACCTTTGCGGGATTTAGCGCGGCTGGCGGAGGCTTTAGCGGCGGGGGAGTTACAGCAACGGGCAGTGGGGGAGGAAAAGGATGAAATCGGTCAGTTGAAAGGAGCGTTTAATGGCATGGCTTCTCAGTTGCAACAAACCATGACCGGTTTGGAGCAACAGGCGATAAAACTAGAACTCTTGCTGCAAGAGCTCCTTGAGACTCAAAGTCAATTAATTCAAGCAGAAAAAATGTCCGCCCTCGGAGAGATGGTTGCGGGAATTGCTCACGAATTTAATAACCCGATTAGTTTTATCTACGGGAACGTTGAATATGCAAGCGAATATTTAGGAGACTTGCTGAAATTGGTGCGTATTTACCAGGAAAGTTTTTTGAAGGTACCGCCAGAACTACAAGAGGAAATTGAGGAGATCGAAGTTGATTTTATTGCTGAGGATTTCCCGAAAATTATAGAGTCGATGAGGACTGGGGCCGATCGCATCAGCAAATTGGTTGAGTCTTTGCGCGTTTTCTCCCGCCTGGACGAATCGGAATTAAAAACTGTTAACCTAGACGAAGCCCTCGACAGTACCATCGTTATGCTGGGGAGTCGCTTATCTAGCTGCGGGATCGAATTGGTTAAAGATTATGGGGATTTGCCGGCGATCGAGTGCTATGCCGCAGAACTCAATCAAGTTTTTTTGCACGTTCTGGGTAATGCTATTGATGCTTTAAAAGAGTCATTAGTTAAGGAAGAACCAGAAATCCACGGACCAGGGAAAATTACGATCGCTACTAGAGAGATTTCTGGCGATCGCGTTAGGATACAAATTTCCGATAACGGTCCGGGCATTAAACGGGAAATTTTAGAGAAAATTTTTAATCCTTTTTTTACCACCAAGCCTGTGGGTTCCGGTACTGGTTTGGGTTTGGCGATTAGCTATCAGATTATCGAACGGCACCGGGGTCAATTGCTTTGCGTTTCTACGGTGGGGGAGGGAACTGAGTTTGCGATCGAATTGCCTATTTTTTTAAACAATTCGATCTAGCAACCCTCGCTAGATCGATTGGGAAAATGATATTACCGCAACTTCCAATCGGCAATATTCCAAGTATTGAGATCCCAGGAAGTTAAATCTACCCCTTCGATCCTGTTACTGACTCCCGCAACCTCGGCGCGATCGACTAAAGGCATCACCACTATTTCTTCCTTAACTAACATATCGTTCATCCGCAGGAATAACTGCCGTCGCCTTTCTGGGTCTAACTCCGTAACGGACTGCTGCCACAACTGGTCATATTCCGGGTTGCAGTAGCGCGAGGGATTATCCCCGGTCCAATTATTAGCCTTCTGGGGAATCTGTCCGCAGGTGTAGAACTTGAAATAACCGCTAGGATCGGGACTGGTATTGCCAGTGGTAAACATCTGCAGGTCGGCATAAAAATGTTCCGCAGTATCCGTATTCGCCGGGTCTCCAGAGAAAAAGATACTGGCATCGATACTTTTTAATTCCACTCCCACTCCAATAGTTCTCAACGCTTGCTTGATGATTTCCTGAGTCTTCTGGCGCAGGGGGTTGACGGAAGTTTGGAACAAAACCTGCATTTCCACGCCGTTTTTATCCCGAGTGCCGTTGCCGTTGGTATCTTGCCAACCGGCTTGGTCTAATAATGCTGCGGCTTTCTCCAGATTGAATTCGTAGCTGGTATTGGGGGAAATAAACTGGGGCGGGGCTACGATAAAGTTAGCCGTAGCTTGACCGGCATCTCCATAAAGCCGCCCTGCGATGGTGTCGCGATCGAGTGCCAGATTAAAGGCCTGACGCACTCTCTTGTCGTTGAAGAAGGGATGGGGAAACTGGAGGCTGGAACGTTCTCCGTCGGCGGTTGCTTTATTGGGATCTGTCAAATTAAACAAAATCCGCTCCATCAAGGCCCCGAAGACTTCCACGCTTTCCCCCTTGCCGGCTGCCTCTAATTGTTGCAATATCGGCGCTTCGACCTGGAGGTTGTAAGCAAAATCCGCATCTCCGGTTTGCAACACGGCCCGGGCTGCGGAAGTGGCATCGCCGCCGCCCTTGAGTTCCACTCGGGGGAAGTGGGGTTTGTCGGGGACGCGAAAATAAGGGTTGGCTTCGTAAACTACTACGTCCCCGGGTTTGAACTCTACTACCCGATAAGGGCCGGTTCCTACTGGCATCAAGTTGGCGGCTGCTTGTCGGGAGTTGGGGCCGTTGTATTCTTGGAATTTGTGGCGGGGCAGAATCATCCCTTCGGTGCCGAAAAATACTAGGAACCAACCGGGGGTAACGTCTTTAAAGTTGACTCTGACGGTATAATCGTCGATCGCTTCCACGCTTTGGATAATTTGATAGCTGCCGGCAGTGGAGGCACCCACTTCGGGGTTGCTGATGAATTGGTAGGTAAAGACGACATCGGCGGCAGTAAAGGGAGTGCCGTCGGACCATTGGACATCTGGTTTGAGTTTCCAGGTGACGGATTTGCCGTCGGCTGCCAAGCCGCCATTTTCCACGGTGGGAATTTCTGCGGCGAGGA
>CALKCV010000502.1 GCA_938083405.1 uncultured Microcoleaceae cyanobacterium
TTGTTAATTATTAATTGTTAATTATTAATTGTTATAACCCATGAATAAAACAGACAAAATAAAAATACCCAAATTGCTAGTAGTAGCTACTGGCAACCCGGGCAAACTTAAAGAAATGCAAGCTTATCTAGCCGACTTAGATTTACAATTGCAACTCAAACCAGAAGGACTAGAAATAGAAGAAACCGGAGAAACTTTTTTAGCAAACGCTCGCCTCAAAGCCTCCCAGGTCGCTCAAATTACTGGAGAATGGGCGATCGCCGACGACTCCGGTTTGGCAGTAGACGCCCTAAACGGTATGCCCGGAGTTTATTCCGCTCGTTATGCCCCCACCGATAGGGAACGCATCTCACGCTTGCTGCGGGAGTTAGGACATACCACTCATAGGAAAGCCCAGTTTGTCTGCGCCCTGGCCATCGCCGACCCCCATGGCACCATCGCCTTAGAAGTTGAAGGAATCTGTCCTGGAGAAATTCTCGATATCCCGAAAGGCAGCGGGGGTTTTGGTTACGACCCGATTTTTTACATTCCTGCCGAAACCATGACCTTTGCCGAAATGCCGAGGGAACTCAAGCGATCGCTCTCCCATCGCGGCAGAGCATTCCAAGCCTTACTACCGCAATTACAAAAACTCATCACTTCTCAAAAGAACAATGGGTAGCAAAACTACCCATTGACCGTTGCCCATTCCCCAGATTTTTAAATAGCCTCCGTATTGTCCTCTCCAGTCCTGATCCGAATAATTCGTTCCACTGGAGAGATAAAAATCTTACCATCGCCAATTTCGCCAGTGCGCGAAGCCGTTATGACTTTATCCACCACCGTATCCACGATATCGTCCTCCACCACAATCTCAATTTTGAGCTTCTGGAGGAATTCCACGGTATATTCCGAACCGCGATAGCGTTCGGTTTGACCCTTTTGACGTCCAAAACCCCTGACCTCAGAAACGGTCATTCCCACAATACCCGCATTTACCAAGGCGATTTTCACCTCGTCTAGCTTAAAGGGCCGAATAATAGCTTCTACCTTTTTCAAATTCTTCGCTCCTTACCTTTTAACTGTTTTCTTTATCCGTTCATTAGGATGCCATCTTTTATTATCATCGCCAAGGGGGGTATTTTGTAAAATTCGATACATCCTCTTTGCGGCGGGAGCCAGTCAGCGAGTGCAAAAAGACAGATTATGTCAGCTAACAACTGACAACTGACAACTGACAACTGACATGCTTGCAGTAAGTTCTTGGTTCTTTTAATTCTTGAGATGCACCGAGTGGCTCTCTTTATTGGCTGACAAGCAGCAGTTAAAAACAACAATTTTTAGTTTTTTTAGAAACCGGCATTTTACCATGCTTTTTCCAAAAACCTACAAAGCCTTAAAATATAAAGTTTTGTTTAAAAATTGCCCTCTAACTCCTAGCTTATCGATCGTAGTTATTAAAATAGAAGCTTTCTCCACAAATAAATACTTACCTAAATAGAGGAATTGCCGTGCAACTACAGACTAAAATAACTCTCCAACGTGCCTCCGGCGCTTTTGCATTAATAGACAGCTTAATACGCCACGGAGTTAAGCACATTTTCGGCTACCCCGGCGGCGCCATTCTACCAATTTATGACGCACTCTACCAAGCAGAAGCCGCCGGAGATATCCAACATATTCTAGTTAGACACGAACAAGCAGCGGCCCATGCCGCCGATGGATATGCCAGGGCCACCGGTAAGGTAGGGGTTTGTTTTGCCACATCTGGCCCTGGAGCTACCAACTTAGTAACCGGCATTGCTACGGCCCACATGGACTCGATTTCCTTAGTCGTAGTCACGGGTCAAGTGGCCCTACCCGCCATCGGCACTGATGCCTTTCAGGAAACAGACATCTTCGGCATTACCCTGCCAATTGTCAAACATTCTTATGTAGTCCGAGACCCCAAAGAAATGGCAGCGATCGTAGCCGAAGCTTTCGAGATCGCTAGCACGGGCCGCCCGGGGCCGGTTTTAATTGACGTCCCCAAGGATGTTGGATTGACAGAGTTTGATTACGAACCGGTCGAACCTGGCAGCATCCGCCTCCCCGGATACCGCCCCACTGTAAAAGGCAACCCCCGCCAAATCAACCAAGCAGTTAATTTAATTCGACAAGCCCAACGTCCTTTGATGTATGTCGGTGGCGGGGCAATTTCTGCTGACGCTCATGCAGAAGTTCTGGAGTTGGCAGAGCATTTTAACTTACCCGTCACTACTACTTTGATGGGTAAGGGCGCTTTTGACGAACATCATCCCCTTGCATTGGGAATGTTGGGAATGCACGGCACGGCCTATGCTAATTTTGCCGTGAGCAATTGCGACTTGCTGATTGCTGTGGGTACCCGTTTTGACGATCGCGTAACGGGCAAGTTAGATGAGTTTGCTTGTCACGCTAAGGTTATCCACATGGATATCGACCCCGCAGAGGTCGGTAAAAATCGCAAACCAGAGGTTCCCATCGTCGGCGACGTTCGCCAAGTATTGCAGGATCTTTTACGCCGCTGTCGCGAAACTGGGGATGCTGTTAATGAGGAACTGACTAAACCTTGGTTGGAACGGATCGGTCGCTGGCGCGAAGATTATCCTCTGGTGGTTCCCCAATATGAGGATAGTATTTCTCCCCAACAGGCCATCGACGAACTGCGCGATCGAGCACCAGACGCTTATTACACCACGGATGTCGGCCAGCATCAAATGTGGGCGGCTCAATTTTTGAAAAATGGCCCTCGACAGTGGATATCTAGCGCCGGTCTAGGCACTATGGGTTACGGGTTGCCGGCAGCTATGGGCGTAAAGGTGGCTCTGCCAAAGCGCGAAGTTATCTGCATTGCCGGGGATGCCAGCATTCAGATGAATATTCAGGAACTCGCTACTCTGGCTCAATACGGCATTAA
>CALKCV010000503.1 GCA_938083405.1 uncultured Microcoleaceae cyanobacterium
CAAGCGTGCAAGTATTACAGAAGCTTATACCACCAAAACTTAGCCCTAGAATGGCTGCAAGCTCGAATCAATCTAGAGGTTCTAACCGAGTTTGCCAAGAGGTGGCGAGGGGAGATTTACCAGGAAGAAGTCTCTGTGGGATTGATAGAAATCTGTCGGTCCTATCAAGGTTCCTCCTTGCAAAATCGAGCGTTGGAATGGTTCCAAGGCCAAATCCTTCCACTTACCTTAGCGCAGTTTGCTCATTTATGGCGGCAACAGCCATTCGACCGGAATGCCACTATCCGATTTATAGATGTTTGCAGGTTTTATCGAGGATTGCCCAGCCAAAATCTATCTTTAGAGTGGTTGGAAAAACGCATACCCCTTGACATCTTAATAGAATTGGGCGATCGCTGGAAGGAAACAATAAAAGTAGCATCTCCACCAGCGATTCAATTGGTAAATGTCTGCAACTATTATCAAGGTTTAAAAGGACAAAAAGAGGCTCTACAGTGGTTGCAAGGACAAATAGACCCGGCAACCTTGGCTGCCTTTGCTAGTAGGTGGCGCGAAGATAAGACTGGTAGATGAGTTAGGAATGGGGATTCAATAATTTATCAAAAAGACGAGTGCGAACGTCCCCGTAAAGCCGTCCGGCACGCTTCGCTTTCCGCGCGTTTGGCAAGGGCAGCCGATCCGCATTTTATTACATCCTCATTCCTTAGTTGGAACGTAGAACAGGCGTCTCGCCTGTTATCCGCCACCGTAGAACAGGCGTCTCGCCTGTTATCCGAAACGTTGGAACGTTGTCAATTAAATATTAATAACTAACAACTAAAAAAACGATATAATACACATCTCAAACAAGCCTAAAAATTGAAAAAATACGCTATGACTGTAAAAAAAAGCAGAATTATAGCCGATAAAAATAACGCTTATGGAAACATCATTTGAAATTACTATCCTAATAATTCTTACAGTCCTCAGCGGCATAGCAGCTCAGGTTGTGGCGGCTTATTTCAAAGTACCCGCAATAGTTTTCTTGCTACTATTTGGCATCTTAGTGGGTAAAGACGTACTGGGTTTAGTGCATCCAAACCTGCTCGGGGAGGGTTTAGAAGTAATAGTTTCCCTGTTTGTAGCCTTAATTCTCTTCGAGGGGGGTTTGAATTTAGAGCTAAGAGAATTAGGTAGAGTCTCCGGCAGCATCAGAAATCTTGTTACCATCGGCACTCTGATCGCTTTAATCGGCGGCGGCATGGCAGCCCACTGGTTCGGAGAATTTCCCTGGGGATTAGCATTTCTCTACGCTTCTTTGGTAGTAGTAACCGGGCCCACAGTAATAGGGCCTTTGCTCAAACAAGTCTCCGTAGATCGGCAAGTAGCCACTCTATTAGAAGGGGAAGGAGTATTAATCGACCCGGTGGGAGCAATTCTGGCAGTTTTAGTACTCAACGTGGTCTTGAGTGGGGCAGCGGATCCCTTAGCATTGTTCAGAGATTTGATCCTACGTTTGGGTGCGGGGGCGATCGTGGGGGGCCTTGGCAGTTGGGTTTTGGGTTGGAGCCTCAAACGGATTAATTTCATGTCGGAAGAACTAACTAACTTGGTCGTCTTGGCTTGGGTCTGGGGCCTATTTGGTTTGGCACAAGAAATCCGTAGCGAGTCGGGATTGATGGCCGTAGTGGTAGCGGGAATGGTACTAGCTGCGGCGGAAGTGCCGGAATTGCGGCTGCTCAAACGCTTTAAAGGTCAACTGACTATGCTGGCGGTGTCCGTGCTTTTTATTCTGCTGGCTGCGGACCTATCTCTGGAAAGTATCGTGGCTCTTGGTTGGGGCAGTTTATTTACGGTTTTGACTCTGATGTTGGTGGTGCGCCCGATTAATGTCTGGGTTTGTACTTGGAATAGCACTCTCAATTGGCGACAGAAATTATTTGTTAGTTGGGTCGGCCCCAAAGGAATTGTTTCGGCTTCTGTCTCTTCTTTATTTGCCATTTTGCTTACTCAAGGAGGCATGAACGGGGGCGACTCGATTAAAGCTTTGGTGTTTTTGACCATCATTATGACTGTGGTTATCGAAGGCCTGAGTGCTAAATGGGTGGCTGAATTTCTGGGGATTACTTCCAGCGAGGCTACTGGGGCGGTAATTGTGGGGTCGAATCCTTTGTCCCGGCAAATCGGCCGTTTGTTTAAGGAACGGGGAGAGTCGGTGGTGCTGATAGATACTGACGAAAAGGCTTGCGAGAAAGCGTCTAAGGAAGGTTTGCAGGTTTATAAGAGTAGCGCCCTGGATACTAAGGTTCTGGAAGAGGCGGGGTTGGAATCTATAGGAACCTTTTTGGCCATGACTAAGAATGGGGAGGTCAATCTGGTTTTGGCTCAAAGGGCATCGGAAGAGTTTAAACCTCCAAGGGTTCTAGCTGTTTTCCCTCGGGATCCTAATGCTAAGAACCAAAAGACTAAAGAGACGGTTAAGCAAGCGTTTAGTTCTGGTTTATCCCTGAAGAATTGGAACAAATATCTCGAAGATGGACAGGTGAAGTTGGGGGAGACGGTTCTGAAAAAGGTGGGATTTGAGTTTCAGAAGACTCATTTAAGGGGTTTAATTGAGGCGGGGGGATTGGTGCCTCTTTTAATAGAACGCCAGGGCAGCTTGCAAGTTTTGTCGGCAACGGAGGAATGGCAACCTGGCGATCGCATTATTTATCTGCTGCATTATCCCAAACCTAAGCTACTCAAGCGACTTTCGGGAGCCCCGCAGTCTGGTCTTACTTTGGAAAAGCATCCTACTGTTGAAGAGGTGCCTATTCCTTCTTCGGTTTTGCAAAAGGAATAACAATTAACAATTAACAATTAACAATTAACAATTAATAATTATTATTAATTGTTGTAGCAATCCTATGGTAGTCGCGTCTAAAATATAAAGAGTTGTAGGGAGAAAGCATTGGGGCGTTCAATTGGGTAAAAAAGCCGAAATATTGATGTGCGAATGCTTTTCCCCGCCTTATCTCTAATTTTATTGCTTTTTATCTACTTGTGGAAAGAACGAAAAGAATGTATGGTTGCTATAATTTGAGGTCGGTTAATCGTTAATTGTTAATAATTATTAATTGTTAATTATTAATTATTAATTATAAGATGAGTTATTGTCTCAATTCTGAATGTCGCAAGCCTTATAATCCTTCTGGGACTAGGTTTTGTCAAAGTTGCGGTACTAAGTTGCTTTTGGGCGATCGCTATCGGGCGATTAAACCTATCGGTCAAGGGGGTTTTGGTCGGACTTTTCTGGCGGTTGACGAATATAAACCGTCTCAACCCCAATGCGTCATCAAACAGTTTTTCCCCCAGATAGCGGGTGCGAATGCCGAGAAAGCGGCGGAGTTATTTCGCCGGGAGGCAGCGAGACTGGATGAGTTGGGCAAGCACGCCCAAATTCCCGAGTTGTTCGCTCATTTCGAGCAGGACGATCGCCAATATTTGGTACAACAATTTATTGAGGGTCGCAATTTAGAGGAGGAGTTAAAAGAAGCGGGTACTTTTAACGAAAAGCAAATTAGATCGCTTCTGGGGGCTTTATTACCTGTTTTGCAGTTCGTTCACGATCGCCAGGTAATTCATCGGGATATTAAGCCGGCAAATATTATCCGTCGAACTTTTCTGGGCAACCAAATGGCGATAGAAAGCGAATTGGAAAAGGAGACTGTTAAAGGGGATTTAGTATTAGTTGATTTTGGTGCTAGTAAGGTAGTTAACGACCAGAATTTCGGTCAAACTGGTACTACTATCGGCAGCGCGGGTTATGTGCCTCCAGAACAATTGGTGGGGAAGGCTTTTCCTGCTAGCGACCTTTATAATTTGGGGGTTACTTGTATTTATTTGATGACTCAGGTCAGTCCTTTTGAGTTGTTCGATGTTGTAGAGGGGCGATGGGTTTGGCGAGAGTATTTGCCTTCTGAGGTCAGCCACGGTTTGGGGTTAATTTTGGATAAGCTTTTGGCTAACGATGTTAATTTAAGATATCAATCTGCTGCTGAGGTTTTGACTGCTTTGGCAGAGTTACCGTATTATGTTTCGGGAAATTCCACAGGAAAAGGGGCGGGGAATTCTTCTTTATTTGCCAGGGTGTTGGGAGGAATTCCCCAGGTTATTCGGGGGAGAATTATGCAGGAGATGGGGGAGTCGGAGGGAGCGATCGCCTCTTACGACCGCGCCCTCGCCATTCGTCCTAACAATCACGATGTCTGGTATAAAAAGGGTTGTCTTTGCTATCAATTAAACAGGCATGAAGAGGCGCTTTTATGTTTTGAAAAAACGGTAAAAATCAAGCAAAACCATTGGCAGGGTTGGCGCGATAGAGGTTTATTGCTTTATAAGTTTAAAAAGTACAAACAAGCTGTTGATAGTTATTTTAAAAGTTTAGAAATAGAACCAAATCAAACTATCGTCTGGTTGTGGTTGAGTTTGGCAATTAAGCAAACTGGAGATGAGAAAAAGGCGCAGATGTGTTTGGAAAAGGCTAAGGAAATTTTACCTAATAATCCTGCGCAAACTGCGGATTTATTGTGGTCTGCGTGGGAGAGTTTGATTCGTTAGTTGTTAGTTGTTAG
>CALKCV010000504.1 GCA_938083405.1 uncultured Microcoleaceae cyanobacterium
TTTTTGGTTCCCTTAATTATTAATTATTAATTATTAATAATTAATTATTAATTATTAACAAGACCCAACAGCCTCAATGGCAGCCTCCAGAGCGATCGCCACATGAGTCCAATGAGTCCCACCCTGACAAAACGCCACATAAGGTTCCCTCAAGGGCCCGTCCGCAGACAGCTCCGAAGTTGACCCATCAATAAAAGTCCCCCCAGCCATCACCAACTCGCTCTCATACCCCGGCATGGCCCCAGGCACCGGGTCCAGATAAGAGTCCACCGGCGAATATTGTTGAATAGCCCGACAAAAAGCAATCAGCTTCTCTGGAGAGCCCAACTCGATCGCTTGAATCAGATCCCGTCGCTGCGACAACGGCAAAGGATTAACCCGATAGCCTAACTTATCGAAGACATAAGCCATCAAATAATTCCCCTTCATAGCCTCTCCCACCATTTGAGGGGCCAAAAACAAACCTTGAAACAAAAGGCGATTGAGATCGAAAGTGGCCCCGCCGCAGCTACCAATACCGGGGGCAGTCAAGCGACAGGCAGCCGCCTCCACCAAAGGCTCGCGCCCCGCAACGTATCCCCCGGCTGGGGCGATCGTACCCCCCGGATTTTTGATCGAAGACCCGGCCACCAAATCGGCCCCCACAGCGGGAGGCTCCCGGTCCTCAATAAATTCCCCGTAACAGTTATCTACGAGACAAATTGTGTTAGGATTTAGTTGTTTAACAAGCTTGACAATTCTTTCAATATCTGCAATTGACAAGCTAGAACGCCAAGAATAGCCGCAAGATCGTTGGATAAAGGCCAAACGAGTCCTATCTGTAACGGCAGATTCCAATCCTTGCCAATCGAGAGTGCCGGTTTCGGTCAGTGCCAGTTCTCGGTAACTAACGCCAAATTCTCTCAAAGATCCCTGGCCCTCCTCTCGCAGACCGATAACCTCTTCGAGAGTGTCATAAGGTCGCCCTGCCACAGCCAGCATTTCGTCCCCCGGACGGAGACAGCCAAACAAAGCACAGGCGATCGCGTGAGTCCCAGAGACAAACTGTACTCGCACAGCAGCAGCTTCGGCCCCCATGATTTCAGCAAAGACTTTATCTAAAGTTTCTCGTCCCAAATCATCGTGCCCGTAGCCCGTAACTCCTGCAAAATGCCGAACGCCAACTTTATGCTGGCGAAAAGCTTCTAGAACTCGTCTGAGATTCTGCTTAACCGAAGCATCAATTTCACAAAAAATTGGTAATAATGCTTTTTCTGCTGCTTGGAGCAGTTCAATATTGTTCATAGTTGCTAATATACGGCTGCTTTCTTTGTCCGCAATTGCAGATTTTAAACCAAACTAGATATTTTTTCATGACGATTGCAACATCAAAAAAACTTAGCCCCGATTGGTCTATCATAGGCTTTATGGCTTTTCTCCACGGAGCAGCCCTTTTTGCCTTACTTCCCAGTAATTTTAGCTGGAGCGCAGTAGGCGTAGCCTTATTACTTCACTGGATCACTGGCGGTCTTGGTATTACCCTGGGCTTCCATCGCTTAGTAAGCCATCGCAGTTTTACAGTACCTAAGTGGTTAGAATATTTCTTTATTTTTTGTGGGACTCTTGCCTGCCAAGGTGCGGTAATTGAGTGGGTAGGTATGCACCGATTGCACCACAAGCATTCCGATACGGAAAACGACCCCCACGATTCTAATCGCGGTTTCTGGTGGAGTCACATGGGCTGGATGCTCCATGAACTTCCCAGTCGCCTAGAAATCCCTCGATATACCAAGGATATTGGAGATGACCCGGTTTATCAGTTTTTAAGCACTTACTTTATTCCCCTTCAGGTTCTCTTGGGCGTTTTGCTCTACTTCTTAGGAGGATGGCCTTTTGTGGTTTGGGGCATTTTTGTCAGAATTGTGGTGGTTTTTCACTGCACTTGGTTCGTCAATAGTGCAACTCATAAATTTGGCTATAGTAGCCACGAGTCAGGAGATTTATCTACTAACTGTTGGTGGGTAGCTCTGGTGACTTATGGTGAAGGTTGGCACAACAACCATCATGCTTTTCAATACTCTGCTCGTCACGGTTTGCAGTGGTGGGAAATAGATATGACCTGGATGACTATTCGATTGTTGCAAATTTTGGGTTTGGCTACTGATGTGAAACTTGCATCAAAATAGTTTTTCCACCCAACATTTTTATTATTTAATCCCCTGCTAATGGTTATAGATTTACTGGCAGGGGATTGTTTTTTTTTGCAAGAGGTAATTGTTAATTGTTAGTAGAACAGGCGTCTCGCCTGTTATCCACTTATTCGCCTGTTATCCACTAACTCGCCTGTTATTCACTAACTCGCCTGTTATCCACTTAATTGTTAATTGTTAATTGTTAATTGTTAATTGTTAATTGTTAAAAAACTATTTGGGTGCGGATATTTTTCTGAGACTAACAACTAACAACTAACAACTAACAACTAACGAAAAGCATTTATTTTTTAGTTTTATTCATTTTTTAGATGCACCCCACCCCTATTTATTTCCCAAAACTATCTGCTTAATAGTAGTTAAAGTCTCTAAAGATATGGCTCCTCTAGGAGAAAATTTTTGATTTGACATTCCCAAAAATATAGGAGAGCCAGGCTGACGATAGCGAGAAAAACGGGGGGACTCATTAATAAAAGTAGAAGCGCTATTAATTTCTAAAGCAAATTGGCGACTTTCTTGATAAGATTCTGTAGCCAGACAATCTGCATGAGCGCTACTGTAGCAATTAATCCAAGCAATAGCAGTTTCTAAATTTGCTACTCCCTTAAAAGCTACTGTTTTAGTTAAATAAGGTTGATTCCATTCAGATGGGTTCGCTAACTTAAAATCGGAAAATTCTTCATGCAAAGCCTCATCTACTCTAATTTCAAACCCTTTCTCTTTTAAAATGTTCCAAAGTCTCACCAGAGAAGAAGACTTTTGGTTGGGGTCTATTAACACTTTCTCAATAGCGTTTACCGGATCTGGCTGATTCTTATGGCTTTCTAAAATCATAGATCGCGCGGTCTCCAAACTAGCGCTGGCAGACCAATAAAGATAACAATTGCCCATAGCAGTTCTTAAAACCGGTACTGTTGCTTGTTCTGCTACTTCTTTAACTAGACTGGGGCGACCGTAGGGAATGACTAAACTTAAATAATCGTCTTGAGTGACTAAATCTTTAATCGAATTTTCCCCCGATAATGGTACTAATTCCACGCATTCTAACGGCAGACCTACCTCCTCCAGAGCAGACTTTAAGGCTCGGACGATGGCCAAATTTGAGTGAGTAGCCTCGCTTACTCCCAGCAAAAGCAAACTATTCGCAGTTTTGAGGCACATTCCCGCAGCGATCGCCGCTAATTCCGGAAATGCTTCGTAAATTAAAGCGATCGCCCCTAAAGGAATTCTTTGAGAATATGTGTGGCCATCATCGAAGCCGCTGGCAGCATTCATTATTCTTCCGATAGGCTCGGGCAAGCTTGCCAACTGTTGCAAAATCTCCACAGTTGTTTCGAGACGAGCTGGTGTCAGCTTCAGCCAATCTACAATTGGTTCTCTGGCCTCTGCCATCCGACTTGCTTCTAAATCCAGAGTATTTGCCTCTAAAATCTCATTCTGATGCCTTTGAATTGCTAAAGCCATCGCTTCTAAGGCCCCACGGCGACGGTCAGCTTTACTTTTAGCTAATTCTAAGGCCCCTTGATGGGCGCAACGGGGTAGATTTTGAGCAACGCTAAGACTATTTTCAATGTTCATGGGCTTTAACGTCGGTAGGTCAACCAAAGCATAAGGGACAGTATGGCTAATAGCACTGCTACCATTGCCCAAAGGATCCTATTAGGGCAATGGTAGCAGTGCTAAAAGCAGCCATATTACCATTAGCACCAGAATCATGCCTAATGCTAAAGGCCAATAATTTGTTTTCAAACCTGAATGTACTCTATGCCACTCTTTACCTGTCCAGCGCCACCTGGGTTTATAAGCATAATTAGTAGAGACTTGTTCTATGGTATCGCCACTTGGAGCTACAACAAATATTTGTTGGCAGCGATTGCAGCCAAAGGCCTCTGTCAATGCTATCGGTACTAGGCGACCCCGACGCCGACAAGGACATGGATATTCTGCGTTTAATTCTATTTTTTCGGGTTTTTTGGAGGGCACGGGCAGTGGCAGAACCAAAAGCGCTAGAAAACAAAAATCGATCGAACGCCCAGTTAGTAGTTTTATTTGGCAAATAGGCGTCGCTCGTTCATAGCGTCAATTTGTATTGACGGGGGACATTAAAAGTTAAATTTAAAAGATACTCGTTTATTATGCCAATTATGGGTCAAACTTGGCTAGTCCAATATGGATTTATAAGGCTTTTAGTGGCCAACCCAGAGCCTCGCACTACCTATTCTCTTTGTCTGAAAATAGATTCCCCATAGAACGCTCCTAAAAAAATAGGGCTGGGATAAAAAAAAGGGTGCGCGAAGCGCACCCTAAATTAACCTATGTTACCTATTAATTGCCGCTATAAGCGAACTGTGGAAGTTGTTTGTGGAGTTCTTCGTTGGCTGCAACTGTTACCTTGCCGCTTTCATCGACATCCACATAAATGTTATCCCCATCCTTCACTCGACCGGATAACAATTCCTCTGCTAATACGTCTTCTAACAAGCGCATAATCGCGCGACGTAAAGGCCTCGCACCATATTTCGGGTCAAAACCTTCGCTGACGACCAGTTCCTTAAAGCGATCGCTCACCTTAATGCCAATCTCGCGCTCCTTCAAGCGACCGAATACATCCCCCAACAGAATCTCGGCAATTTCCTTAACCTCATCTTTGGTCAACTGGCGGAAGACAATAATCTCATCGAGACGGTTGAGAAACTCGGGACGGAAATATTGCTTGAGTTCCTCATTAACCAAATTGCGGATCCGGTTATATTGACCTTCCTGCTGGTCTTCGTCAAACTCGAAACCGAGACCGCCGCCTCCTTTCTCGATGACTTTCGAGCCGACATTAGAAGTCATAATCAAGATCGTATTGTTAAAATTCACCGTGCGACCCTTAGAATCTGTCAAGCGTCCGTCTTCGAGGATTTGCAGCATCATATTAAAGACGTCGGGGTGAGCTTTTTCGATCTCGTCAAACAGTACCACCGTATAAGGACGACGCCTTACTGCTTCGGTTAGCTGACCGCCTTCGTCGTAGCCGACAAATCCTGGTGGAGAGCCTACGAGCTTGGAGACTGTGTGCCGTTCCATGAATTCCGACATATCTAAGCGAATCATCGCTTCTTCGGAACCGAAGAAATAGGTGGCTAATGCTTTGGTAAGCTCGGTTTTGCCTACGCCGGTAGGACCGGAGAAGATAAAGCTGGCGATGGGGCGGTTGGGATTTTTCAGACCCACTCGGGCCCGACGAATGGCGCGAGATACTGCTTTTACGGCGTCGTCTTGACCGATCAAACGCTGGTGGAGGGTGTCTTCCATCTGGAGCAGTTTCTCGGATTCGGATTCTGTTAGCTTGGTAACTGGTATCCCAGTCCAAGAGCCGACGATATCGGCTATGTCTTCTTCGGTGACTGTTGGATTGGAATTGTGTTTGTTGTTGGAAGCTTCGTCGAGTTTGGATTGGAGTTCGAGTTCGCTATCGCGCAATTTACTTGCCATTTCAAAGTCTCGATCTCCAACTGCTGCTTCTTTGTTTTTTGTGATTTTTTGTAATTGCTGTTTTAGTTCTTTGAGCTCTGGCGGTGTTTTGGAGTTCTTTAAGCGCACGCGAGAACCAGCTTCGTCGATGAGGTCGATGGCTTTGTCGGGGAGGAAGCGATCGCTTATGTAGCGATCGGACAGCCCTGCGGCTGCTACTACTGCTTCGTCGGAAATTATTAGCCGATGGTGCTGTTCGTAAGCAGAACGGACCCCCATTAGAATATCGACGGTCTCCTCTACAGTCGGTTCTCCTACCATTATTGGTTGGAAGCGACGCTCTAAGGCTGCATCCCTTTCGATGTGTTTGCGGTATTCGTCGAGGGTTGTTGCGCCGATGCATTGCAATTCGCCCCGGGCCAAGGCTGGCTTGAGGATGTTGGCGGCATCGACGCTGCCTTCGATGGCCCCCGCACCGATGATGGTGTGAATTTCATCTATTACGAGGACGATGTTACCGCTGGCGCGGATTTCAGCCATTATGGTCTTGATCCGCTCCTCGAATTCTCCCCGGAAACGAGTACCTGCGACTAGGGAACCCATGTCGAGGCTGATGACTTGTTTGTTTTCTAGGATGTCGGGGACGTCGTTGTTGATTATGCGTTGGGCGAGTCCTTCGGCTAGGGCTGTTTTTCCTACTCCTGGTTCTCCTAGCAATACGGGGTTGTTTTTGGTGCGACGACCTAAGATTTGAATCATCCTTTCGATTTCTCGTTCCCTGCCTACGGTTGGATCGAGTTTGCCTTCTGCTGCTAGTTGGGTCAAATCTGTGCCGAATTCTTCTAGAGTCGCGGCTTGCTGTTGGCCATCGCGCCTGCCGCCGCCCCCCACGCTTGCTGTTTCTCCTAGCCTTCTTATTAGTTGATTTCTAATTTGTGACGTGTCTATTCCCAGGTTCTCTAGGACTTTGGCTGCTACTCCTTCTGAGTCTTGAATTAGTCCCAGTAGTAGGTGTTCGGTGCCGATGTAGTTTGTGTCTAGTTTCCTCGCTTCTTCTAGAGATGCTTCTAATACTCGCTTCACCCTTGGAGTGAAGGGGATTTCTGCTGGGGCGAAGCCGGAACCTCTGCCTATTATTTTTTCTACTTCTATGCGGGCATCTTTGAGATTGATTCCTGATTCGGCTAATACTTTGCCGGCTATTCCTTTGCCTTCGCCTATTAGGCCCAAAAGCAACTGCTCCGTGCCTACAAAATTATGGCCGAGGCGGCGTGCTTCTTCTTGGGCTAGCATGATTACTTTGATTGCTTGCTCTGTAAAGCGTTCAAACATTCGTTTTTCCTAGATTTAATAACTTTATTAGCGGTAATATGGCTTCTGGACTATGGACTTTTTTGGGCCTCTTTTGAGGACTGTTAACTTTTCTTTACTTACGTTAATTTAATTTAACGCTGTTGTCATATATCTGCCAGTGAGGAGAGCCGTAACCTGCGTGAGGCTTAATTTGTTAGGAGCGTGCTGAGGCGAGCTATGGTTCTATTGCACTGCTGTAATCTCTCTGGCATCCGTGGCAACGGGAATTGGAAATTCGTTTACTTTTCCTCTGGAAGAAACGCTATTTGAGAGCCTGCGCTTATTTTTGATGTTGAATAATACATCAAGCGTATATACCTGTTCCCCGGGACGAAGCTATTTTAACATGGGCGAAGCAAAGTTGTCAACCCCTTTTCTTCTCTCGATCGCGATTTTTTTGGGGAGCGATCGCTTGGGTGGCTCTGATATTTGTAAACAGGCAAGATGCCTGTTCTACGTTCCAACGCCTGAAAAATAAAAAAATAAGTAAACAGGAGCCCTTGGGTGGCTCTGATATTTGTAAACAGGCAAGATGCCTGTTCTACGTTCCAACGCCTGAAAAATAAGTAAATTTTGGGTCCGCTTCATTCTCCCGATGGGGAGCGATC
>CALKCV010000505.1 GCA_938083405.1 uncultured Microcoleaceae cyanobacterium
CTACCACTGAGCTACTGAGCCGACGTTTTTTGTTTTTTGCTTTCTTAACTAATATAACATGACTTTTCCTAAATTTGTCAAGCTATGCTTGCAAATTTTCAAAATTTTTAAGATCGGCCTAAAAAAGCAATTCCCATTGCCATTTACGATCGATAATAGCAATGGGATTAGCGAAGCTTAACGCGATGCCCGGGTACTGGGCAAATAAGCTATGGGATTAGCAGCACCACTTCCCGGCGGATGGATTTCAAAATGTAAGTGCGGCCCGGTACTGCGGCCCGTGCTACCCATTTTTGAAATTAACTCACCTTGAACAACCTTCTGACCTTCTTGGACCAATATTTGGCTGTTGTGGGCATAAAGAGTCAAGCTCTTATCGGGATGTGTAATTTCGACCAAGTAGCCATAACCGCTATTCCAGCCAGCAAAGCTAACAACACCTGGAGCTGCTGCCATAATAGGGGTTCCCGTTGGAGCAGCAATATCAATGCCTTGGTGCATTCGTCCCCAACGCCACCCATAACCAGAAGTTAAAGTCCCCGAGGCAGGCCACATATAGCCGGTAAACTGTATAGAACCTCCTGGCAAGTAGGTATCCGCTCCTTCTAGGGGAGGAATATCGGGAGAAACCATCTCTCCTAGAGAGGAATTGAGAATCTCCCGTGCCTTTTGGGACGTCGAGCCTATTATGCCCGGTCCAACAGCCGGCCGATTCTGTTCTTTTCGTAAGCTCTCTGGTCGGTCTATTTCTTGGCGACGAGGAGACATCCTCTGGAAAACTCTCCTGTTTTGAGGAGAATTAATTTCCGGCTGCCTGAACTGATTTGAACCATTCAAATTAAATTCTGGGGCTGTGGTATTTCGATCTGTAGCCGCAGCGGAATTATTTAACGAAGGTTCCCACTCCTCCAAGTTCAGATCGCCAGCAGCTTCAGAATCCCAATTATTCGTGTTGGGCCCAGACTCTTTCTCAAATTCATACTGTTGGCGAAGTCGCTGGATTTCTGCCCTCAATCGCTGCGAATAAGAGTTGTTGCCAGAGTTTTGATGGGAAACTTCTGAATAATCCTCGTTATAACCCCTTTCTCTCAGGGCAGTCTCTATGGAAGTTGCTGGGATGTTTTCGTAGCTATTTTTGCCAACATACTCTGGTACTATTACTGAAGCTGGCTCAGGGGATTTAGCATTAGCCATCTGGTTCGACAGGGGACTTGCATTGTTAGCCGAATCTTGATTCGGCTTTAGCAATTGAATATCTCTAAATTTGTCGTTTTGGTCTGCTTTTCTAGTCCAGCGATCGCCCCGCTGCCTCGGCAAAGATGCTAATTGAAAACCTTCTACTGTTTTCAATTCCCCTACATAACCATTAGGGGCCATCGAGGAGTTACCATCGGTTATTGGTGGCAGTAATGGTGTTGGCAATGTAAAGCCATAATCATAACTTTCATTGCGAGATAAATCTTTGGGCTGCGAGTCCACTTTTCTTGAATAAGCGGACGCAGAATCTATTCTCTCTTCTGCAGATAGATGCGATTGCTTTTGCGGGATTTTCAGGGTTTGAGAAACTAGGAGTAAATTAGGATCCTCGATCTTATTCAATGCGATTAACTCGGATACTGAAACACCGTTACTGCTGGCAATGACTGCCAGTGTATCTCCTAAACGCACTTCATACACCGTTGCCACTGGTGTTTCTATCCTCTGCGAATCAATTACTACAGCCCCTTCTACTTGTGTTGTCATTTGGGAGTAACTGCGAGCGCTCTCTTCGCTTGGGGTGTTATCCGCTATCTTTTCTGTTTCTATCTCTTGGGACCGTGACAAGCTAGGCTCGATGATGCTTCGGTCCTCTCGGTTATATGAGTGTTGTGCGAGAGTTTTTTCCTGTGACTTCCCACTAATAGTCCCCAAAGAGTTCGAGCTACTTTCCCGATCGTCATAGCTCCACTGGGCCATTGATTCTTCTGTGCCAGAGGGCAAAGAACCCTCTACTAAATCGGGAACCGTTGGCTTTTGGAGTTGTGCTTCTTGAACTATTTTAGTTTTTAGTTGCTTGCTGGGGCCTATCGCTTCCGATAGTTGTATTGGCGAGAGCGGGGGTTTGGCCTCAGTCTTTAACTGCGATGGCTTGCTTGCCCCTACCTGCTTAAAGAGCGGATATTGCTGCCGATCTGGCATCGTGGCCCTAGCTATCTGCTTTTTCGGTTCTTGTTGGACAATGCGGTTAAAAGAAGGATTTTCTTGTTTTTCTCCCACTAACAGCACAGTTTCTAATTTGTTGAGATTTTCAGCATCGCTGGCCTCCTCCACATATTCCCGAGTTAATTTCTCAAGAAGTAGTCCTTTTGGTGTTTTAGCTCCACTAGCAACATCAAGTTCTGGCAGGTAGGCTACCCGCTGGGTAGCCTCTTCTGGATGAGATAGATCGATAGATGGAGGTTCTGCCGCTATAGCGCGATCGCCCCCTCCAGATAAAAGGATGCTTGGTACACCCATTGTCGAAAGTGCTGCTAATCCAATCATTGCTGCTGGGCAACAAGCCATATTGTTGTTCCCCTGGCCCTGCGTGGAAATTTCTGACAGGACTTCTTGAGGCAATTTGCTTGGATCGGCGGACTTAACTTTATGCGGAAATGCTCGTTTCAAAGAACGACCTCCTATTGAGAAGCGTTTAACTGTTCCTTTCCTGTTGCAGTCGAGCGTTGAGAACACACCACACCAATATATCTTTCTTCGCTTACGGCAAGCAGGCTTAGGTTAAGGTAGCTTGCTTTTTTAAAAAAATCAAGCTCTCAAATTATTTCAAGCTACATACTAACTAATCATGCGCTTTAAGATTTTCACGATAGCAGATTCATCCACCGTCGAATTTTACTGTGGAATTCGATTTATTTTTAGCTCTAGTCCAGTTATGGACTTCGGCTATCATGTCCCTGGGGTCAGTTTATTAAGCACTTTATGCTCGATCTCCTCCTAGGGACTGATTTAAAATTACAACTTTCTATGTAACTTAAAAGTGGCTGTTTTGACAATTTTGACATATAAAAATATCTTATATAAGCGGAAGCTTTACCCCGTAAAGAATTCAAGATACGGGTCTATTTTCGACTTGATGATAGTCCACTAGCCTCTAACAGGCCAATAAGAAATTGGGGATAGACAATGGCCATTCCAATTTTCTTATTGGCCTAAAAACTATTACTGACTCTACAATAGCCTTGGACCTGGTCCGCGTTCGCTCCGCGTTGCGGATGCAACATCGCGCCGCCTGTCTCTCAACAAACAAGAGATGGACCGCGATTATTCGGTCACTGCAAGTAGCCCAACTGGCGACGAGCTTCAAATAAACCCAAAGCGGCGCTGACGGATAGATTTAAACTGCGAACCTTGGGTTGACTCATCGGTATATAAACGGTTGCGGCGCAAATATTGAGAACTTCTGAAGCGAGGCCCGTTGTTTCCGCACCAAATAACAACCAATCGTCGCTTTGAAACTGAAATTGGAAGTAACTTAATTGTCCTTTGGTGCTGAAACCGATAAGCCGTCCTCCTCGTGTCTGGTGGTAGGTTTGAAATGCCTCAAAGCTTTCGTGGTAATGCCATTGAACGTATGGCCAATAATCTAAACCAGCCCGTTTCAAATAGCGATCGCTCATTTCAAAACCCAAAGGCCCCACTAAATGCAGTGGGGTTTCCGTGGCAGCGCAAGTACGGGCCACGTTTCCTGTATTTGGGGGAATTTGGGGACAAACTAATACTAACTGGGGCACTTTCGGATTTATGAGAAAAACGTTTGAGGTTTACTGGTAGCAAAAATCAGGCTACCAAAGGTTGGCACAGGGCATCTGAGAGTTCTAATTCTTGTCGAGCCAGAGCTGCGATGGCTGAGGCCATAATGCTTTGGAGATCGACTCCATCTTCATATTGTTTTAGCCATTTCTGGGCCTCATTACCTTCGCGCAGAATTTTTTTGACTGGAGAGAGAAAACAGCTAAAGCCCCGTTGGCGAGCGTAAGGCCAGACTTGTTGATAAATTTCTTCAATCCAATCTTTAGCCCTAATCACTTTACCATCTTGCCAATGTCTGAGTTGGGCATCGAGACCATCTCGGGCTGCTGCGATTTCGTTGCTATCTGCGATCGCGAGCAAATCTTCTCCTCGGGTAGTTGCCGGCAAATTACTACTTTCTAGGGGGTCTAGAGTCGGGTCTTCAAATAGCTGCCACAAACGAGCTTCGAGGAAAGCCACTAGGGCCAGTTGGACTATGGGACTAAATGCTAAATCGCAGATTCTCAATTCCAAACGATTGAGGTTGTAGGGGCGGCGATCGCCATTAGGTCTGACCGAACACCATAGATGGCGGACGTTTTTTAGAGTCTTGGCCTCTAGCTGCTCTTCTGTCCATTTAATAAAGTGGCTGTGACTTTCAAACAAAGGGACATAAGATGGGGTCTTAGGAAATAAGGCCCAACGAGTTGAGTTATGGCCCGCGACCCGGCCATCGAGAAATGGAGACGAAGCACTTAAGGCCAAATACAAGGGAGCTTCCAAGCGAATCAAGCGGATAGCTCGCATTAGTAGTTCTGGGTTATTGATGCCAATATTAATATGAATGCTGGCGGTAACTACTTTGGTACCGTAGGTCTGCTCGATAAAGCTATGATATGGGTTGTTTGGGTCCGAGCGATAAAAGCGATCGCTGCCTGCCAGAGACAGGGTACTGCCAGGGATTAGGGTATAATCGCCCAATTTCTTTAAATATCCCCGCAACTTTTGTCGGGGCCTTAGCAGGGCGCACAACAGTTTGTCGTAACTTGACAGTGGGGGGGTCGTATATTCGACATTGCGAGTATCTGGCTCTCGGGTAAAACCCTCCAGGTCAGCCACAATTCGATCTGATAGGCCCACAATTTCTCCCTGGGGCGTACCAGCGTACATTTCTACTTCAAATCCTTTTGATAGCAGCACGGCAGGCTCCTTTGCTTGATGCAGTTATTTTTATTGTTTTA
>CALKCV010000506.1 GCA_938083405.1 uncultured Microcoleaceae cyanobacterium
CTTAAATAAAATTCCCCTGCAAGCTCCTTTGCCAAAGCCTCTTCGTGAGGGTAGTTCTGTTTTGCCGATCCCTTCATGGCGGCTTCGTAAAGCTCCGCTGCTTCCCATTTTTTACCCAAAACCCGCGCTTTTTCCGCTTCCACTAAAGCGTACTTATGCTCGTAATTCATGGGCGCGTGTTCTGCCCAAATTTTCATTGTTTGTTGGTTGGATTCTACAATTTCTAAATATTCCTGTTGCTTGGATTCTGAAACTGTCGTACAAGCTGCCAATAGAGCTAGAGAATAGTAAAAATTGTGTTGAGAGGATTTAAGAAATCCCGTCGCCCCTAGCTTGTATTTGTCAAAAACTCTGGCATTAGCGATCGCTTCTTCTGGTTCTTTCAACAAATAACAAAGCATGCTTTTTGCTGTATAAAAATATGCCAAACAAGGAGCGACATTATGTTGGATTAAAACAGGAATCATTTCTGCTTCGTTAAATGCTTCTCCGATTAACTTGGAATTATCTTCGCACCGTCCCAATAAATTCAAAGATAATTGCCTTCCTATGCCACCGTAAGCAAGATGATATTCTAACTTAAGTTGTTGCAGTTTTTCTAAATATTCTCTCTGTTTTCGTTCCACAGATTCTAGCTCTTCTCCCAAGAAAAATAGGTGACTACCATAAGTAATAATCGCATAACCAGAATAAGTTAGCTCTCCAACTTCTAGCCCGCTTTGAAAAGCATCTAGCAAAGGTTCTAAAGTCTCTCTTAGATGCTCTTTCCAATGTCTAATCTGACAGTTAAATATATTTAGAATTACCGATTTTTGTTTTTTTACATAAAACCTATCCAATAATTTCATGCCCAGCTTGCCCCATCTATATCCCGTTTCTATGTTTTCTATTGACCCGCACAAGAAAAAACCAAGATCGAGATAAGCAACCGGACTAAATGGCGAATTTCCATATTCAACTGAGAGTTTTAATTTAGTGTTGTTAATCTTAATACACTTTTCTGAATCGATGGAAAAAGCGGCAGTAGCTATCAGATCTAATATTTCCATGGCTGCCAGTTTGTCAGGATCGGTCATTTCTGGCAGATCGACTAAATCCTCGATCGCTATTTCTATTTTTGGTGCTTCTTCCTCCAGAGTCAGCCCCAACATTTCTATAATTTCCTCTCCCAGTTCCACAGCTTTTTGCTGCTGGAATCGAGCCATCAAAGATTCGAGTTTGATCTCGTAAATTTTGATTTTTTCTAACTTAGTTTTAGCACGCGGCAAAGCAACTTCAGCTAATAAATCTGCCTCTTCAAAATTGCCATTAAGATATTGAGCTTCTTGCGCTGCTATATAAACATTCAAACTAAATTCGTAATGGCTGCTCCAGCTATCGTCGCCCAGTAGTTTTAGAGCCACTTTCAAATAATTAAGATAGGCCTCGTAAGCTGCGGATGCCTTGGCTTTTTTCGCTGCGATCGCGTTGAGTTGGGCCAGCTCGTCTTTTTCCGATTGGGTTGAGAGTAAATCGATGCCGAAATTTAATTGATTTACCAGAGCAAAAATATTTTCTTCGCGTTCTTCTAGCGTAGTATTTTCCAGCAGCAATTGACCGATTTTTAAGTGAGTTTCTTTTTTCTCCAGATCGGGAATCAAAGAATAGGCAGCTTGCTGGACGCGATCGTGCAAAAACTTGTAGTCAACTTTCACATCCCGCAACCGCGAGGCTCCAGCTTCATCTTCGGCAAAGACCAAGGGAATTTTATAAGTATCCGATCGCGGTAAAATCGACCCCGCTTCTAATGCCGGCCACAAATAAGCTGCCGCGATGGTGGGAGGTTTGCCCAGAGCGATGGCCAACACGTCTAAATTAAATTGGTTGCCGACGCAAGCTGCCAGTTTTAACACAAATTGGGTATCTTCCGGCAGCTTTTTAATATTTCTGGCCATCAATTCCACCACGTTATAATCCGCGATGCCAACAGCTTGAATTTCTTGCAAATTCCACTCCCACCCCATACCTATTCTATAAACGAGCAACTTCTCCGAGTAGAGAGTTTTCAGCAGTTGAGTGGCGAAGAAAGGATTGCCTTGAGTTTTATTAAACACTAACTCCGCTAAAGGCTGAGTTTTCGACTTAAGCGATCCACCTTCTTTGTTGGTCCGGGCGGTTGAATCTAGGGGAGTTTCTGTCTCGCCTAAAGTTTCCCCTACTAATTTACTGACGTGCTGCCGTTGCAGGGGGACTATGGTTATATTATTAACTACCGCGCCGCTTTCTTTTGTTTTCTCGATCGCCTTAATTAAGGGATGGGTCGAACTAACTTCGTTATCGCGATAAGCACCGATAATTAATAGATACTGTCCTTCGACATCGACCATCAACAATTCTAGTAACTTCAAAGACGCACTATCGGCCCACTGCAGGTCATCTATAAACATTACTAGAGGATGTTCCGGCTGGCAAAATACCCTCATAAACTTTTTGAATACCCGATTAAATCTGTTTTGGGATTCTGTAGGTCCTAACTCGGGCACTTCTGGTTGAGAACCGATTATCAATTCTACTTCGGGAATTACATCTATTATTACCCAACCGTTTTCTCCTACTGCCCATAAGATATTTTCTTTCCAAAGGTTAATTTTTTCGGGGCTTTCTGTTAATAATTGCTCTATTAATTCGGATACCGCTTTGGCGATCGCTGCGAAGGGAATATCCCGTTTAAACTGGTCGAATTTCCCCGCGATAAAATACCCTCGCGCTTTGACGATTGGTTTGTGAACTTCATTAACTATCGCTGTTTTTCCTATGCCAGAATAACCGCTTACTAAAATCGTCTCGCTTGCCCCTTGGCTCGCACGAAGGAATCCGTCCATAATAGCGGCTACTTCTGCTTCGCGACCGTAGAGTTTTTGGGGTATTAATAGTTGATTTCCTTTATCCTGTTTGGCTATAGCAAATTCTTCTATTTTTCCATTAGTTAGAAGTTGATTCAAACATTTTTCTAAATCGTATTTCAAACCCTCGGCGCTTTGATATCTGTCTTCGGCGTTTTTGGCTAATAATTTCATGACAATATTAGAAACCGCCTTGGGAACTCTGGTATTTTCTGACTCGATATCTGTCTCTAGCTGGTGTGGCGGTACTGGCGTTTTGGCAATATGACAGTGTACTAATTCCATCGGATCGGTACTAATAAATGGCAGTCTTCCGGTCAGCATTTCATATAAAGTCGCCCCCAGGGAATAATAGTCGCTGCGATAGTCGATGGAACGATTCATTCTTCCAGTTTGTTCCGGTGGGATATAAGGCAGAGTTCCTTCTAATAAATTGGGATTGGCGATCGCTTGATTCGACACTCCTAAATGAGTGGCAATGCCGAAATCTGTTAATTTTACTTGCCCTGTTTCGGAGTTGAC
>CALKCV010000507.1 GCA_938083405.1 uncultured Microcoleaceae cyanobacterium
ATAGCTCGATCGGACTGACAAATTACTTCCAGCATCACCTTGCCACCTTCTGGGGAATATTTAATACCATTAGATAGTAAATTTGTCAAGAGCCGCTCTACTAATTGTTCGTCAAGATGAGGATAATAATTATCGGTTTGATACTTGAAAATAACTTGATGTTTTTCGCCGCTACTTAGTTGGCAAATTTCTACCAAGTTGCTGCATATTTTTTCTAGGTCTAAAGGTTGGGCATTTAAAATAAATTTTCCAGATTCAATTTTCCCAATACTTAAAAGATCGTCCAGCATTTTGTTACTTTTGCCAACAGAATTTATAATGCGCTCTAAATGCTTATTTTTTTTCTCAGCCGTCCATTTTTTACTGTAATTTTTTAACAGTTCGGCTGAAGATAAAATAATAGTCAGAGGAGTGCGTAATTCGTGGGAAATCATCGATATATATTCGGATGTTTGTTCGTTAATATTTGCTAGTCGAACGAGATTTTTTTTAAATTTAAGTTGTTCGCGATGTTTGTTAATTGCCGTTTCAATAGTGACTTTTAGCTCCCGGTCGTTAAAAGGCTTAATTAAATAGCCAAAAGCTCCGGTATTGAGGGCGCGTTTGAGAGTTGTATCGTCAGCATAAGAAGTCAAATATACCACGGGAATATCGCATAAATCTTTAATTTCGGCTGAAGCTTCTATGCCATCTATTTCTCCTTCTAATTGAATATCCATCAAGACAAGATCGGGTTCGGTCTTAGCAGCCAAGTCAATAGCATCCTCTCCCGAAGTTACCACTTCCACAATTTCATATCCTAACTTTTCCAGACGGCTAGCTAATCTTCTAGCGATTATTACTTCATCTTCAACTATTAATATTTTAGTGCTTTGGCTCATCATTTAAAAGCGCTTTGGGTAATACAATTCTGCAAAAGTTAACTTGTATTTTGTGCCATTAGACTTGTCTAGTTCCAGCTTTGCCTTTAGCTGTTTGCTTAAATCCCCGACTAGCTGCAAACCTAAAGATTTAGTCTGGGGAAATTCACAAGATTCGGGCAAACCAATACCATTGTCCCCAACGGTGAGGACAATTTTGTGGTCTTCTGGACGTTGGTAGCATTCTATCATAGCAGTAGCCCGCTGGGATTGACTTCTTGGTTCTCCATCGCCCATAAGCTCGGGAAAAGCATATTTGAAGATATTGGAGACTAATTCAGTAACGATCGTGCCGCAGGGTGTTACTGTCTCAATATTGAGAAATATTGGTTCTACATTAATTTGTAATTCAATATCTTCGGAATTAATATTATAAGATTCGCATAAATAATAGACTAATTCTTCAAGATATTCTCCTAAATTAATTTTGCTGAGGTCGTCGGAACCGTATAACTTCTGGTGAACTAATGCCATAGAGTAAATACGATTCTGGCTGTCTTCAAATAACCGCACTACTGCCGGGTCTTCAATAGTATCTGCTTGAAGCCATAACAGACTCGACACTATTTGGAGATTATTTTTAACCCGATGGTGAATTTCCTTTAAAAGCAATTCTTTTTGTTGGAGAGAGGCTTTAATTTTAGCTTCTGCCTCCTTGCGTTCGGTAATATCGGTAGCGGTGCCGAGAATTTGCTGAACTTTGCCATCGCTAGTTCTGCTAAAGACGGTATCTCGACTATAAATCCAACGCCAGTCGCCGCTGCGATGCTTCACGCGATACTCAACGGTAAAAATATTCCCATCTTTGGCAGTATCAAATTTGGCAAAATGGACGACTAAAAGAGCATAATCCTTTGGATGAACGATAGTTTGCAGAAATGTCGAGTTCATAGCCTGAACTTCTGGAGGAGTGTAACCCAGGATAGTTGAAATTTGACGGTTGACGTAAAAATTGCGGCGTTCTATGAGATCGTAGATATAGAGAATATTAGGAGAAGCGTCGGCTATTCTTTCGATGAAATGCTGGCTGGACTTGAGGGCTTCTTCTGCTAGCTTGCGTTCGGTGATGTCTTCGGCGATGCCGGCAAAGCGGTAGATTTTGCCTAGTTCGTTTTTTACTGGGAAAGAGCGATCGCGAATCCAACGAATTTCTCCTGGGCCTTCTTTGCCAGAGGCATTTTTTACAGAAGTGTTTTGAATAATTCTATATTCTCGTTCGCAACCGCCGGGGAGATATTTGTCCTGGGTAGCCAGAGATCGCGAGCGGTCTTCGGGATGAATGGCATCTATCCAAGACTCGGGCGAGGCGCAAACCGAAGCCAGGGAACGACCCCAGATTTTTTCGTAAGCGGGGCTAACGTAAATAAACTGGCTGCCATCAAGATTAGTCATCCAGAAGACGCTATCAGTATTTTCTGCCAACTGCCGGAACTTCTCCTCGCTTTCGCGCAATGCTTCTCGGGCTTCTTTGCTGGCAGTAATATCTCTGGCTAAACCCCGATATCCCCGTAAATTGCCTTTGGAATCAAAGATGGGAACGCCGCTAGTTTCTAGAGTAACTAGCTTGCCGTCGATGCGTTGATAAATGTTTTCCAGGCGGTTGAAAGCTTCTGGATGGACTGTCAGTTCTTTATAAGCATTGCCGATGCGGCGGGAATCTTTTGTAGGCATCAGGTCAAAGGGAGTTTTACCAATCAATTCTTGCGGCTGATATCCTAATAAGTCTAAAACTTTAGGGCTAATATAAGTGTAGGTTAATTTTTCGTCTAGTTCCCACACCCAATCGTTAATAGTTTCTACCAACTGGCGGAACTTTTCTTCGCTTTTGCGCACTGCTTCTTCTGCTTCCAAGCGTTCGGTGATATCTTCAAAAGTTCCCAGAATGCCGACTACATTGCCTTTGGTATCGTGCAAGGGAATTTTGCTATCTAACCAGCGAACTTGAGCGTTTGCCAGGTGTTGAGGTTCGATGATGCCTTCTTCTGGGGCGTTATTGTTCATTGCGCGAGCGTCGCATTGACTAAAGAACTCTGCATCTTCGATCCGCCAGGGCAAATCGTAATCTGTTTTGCCGACTATATTGGAGGATTCCCCAACACCTGCTATAGTTGCAAATTTGCGGTTGCAGCCGAGATAGACGGAGCTGCGGTCTTTCCAGAAAATGGCTTGGGGAATGTTATCCATAACTAATTTCAATAACTGTTGGGATTCGTGCAGTTGGGTTTCGGCTTTTTTGCGATCGCTAATATCGACAACGATACCATCCCAGATAACATCCCCATTGGGTTGCCGTTTCGGTCTGGAAATACCTTGAATCCATTTTAAGTTACCCGAGCGAGTAATAATTCGCCCTTCCCAGCGCCACTGTTGCAGGGTGCG
>CALKCV010000508.1 GCA_938083405.1 uncultured Microcoleaceae cyanobacterium
GAACAACTCAAAGTCCCCCTGAAAAACCAGAGATCCACAACAACTCAAAGTCCCCCTTTTCAAGGGGGATTTAGGGGGATCGCAGGTCTATTTCCACATCGCAATTTATTGCTGTTGGGTTGCGCTTCGCTCCACCCAACCTACATTTTTATAACAAAAACTATGATTGCTCCTACCTTGAAAACCCTAAAAATACTCCCAGAATCCCAACAAATAATACGCGAAAAAAGCCGCAACTTTACAGGCAAAAAACACATATTTAATGCCATAGAAACCTTCCTTAATAAATATCCTCGCGGTTATTTAACCATCGTCGGTTCTCCGGGCACCGGCAAAAGCGCCCTCCTAGCTCAATATTACTCCCAAAACCCCAATGTTATCTATTACAACTGTCAGTTACCAGAGAAAAGTAACGCCTCCCAATTCCTCTTAAATATCTGCAATCAATTAATCGAAAATTATCCCACAAGCTACCCCGCTTTACCCGAAAATGCCTCGGCGGACGGCTGGCTATTCGGACTCTTACTCCAACAAATTAGCAACCTACTCCCAGAAGACGAAAAACTAATAATAGCGATCGACGGTCTGGAGTTTATTAATCGCCAATCTCAACCTCCTGGTTCCAATCTTTTCTATTTGCCTAGATATGTTCCAGAAAGAATTTATTTCCTCCTCGCCAGAAGACCGTTTATTAAAGCAAAGTCAGGTATTTTAATCGAAGCACCCTCCCAGACGATAAACCTCGATCGCTTCCCTGAAGAAAACCTCCAAGATGTTCGAGAATATCTAGGCAATTTATTAGGTAAACCAGAAGATAACCCCCTAAAAACTTGGTTCGATGCTCGGCAGCTAACAGCGGGAGAATTTATCAAATTAATCGCAGAAAAAAGCGAAGGCAATTGGATGTATGCTACGGAAATATTAAAAGCCATAACCACCAATTTTTACCCCGAAACATTAGACTTGAAAAAACTGCCCCCAGGCTTAATAGAATACTATCAAAGCCATTGGCAGCGGATGGCTAGCAACCCGCCAACATCCCTCGACTTAGCAATAATAAACTCTCTGGTAGAAGCAGAAGAAGGATTATCGGTAGAGGCATTAGCTACCAAAAGCAACCTTGACGAATTCGATGTTGAAGAAATATTAGAAAACTGGGTCGAATTTCTAACAATTAAAGAAGATAAATACCAACTTTATCATCCAAGTTTCCAACAATTTTTGAGCGAACAAAGACCAAATTTGCCCTCGCAAACAAACTACAATTAAAGGAAAAAACGCCGTTTACTCAATTCCCCAGATCGGTGTACAATCAATTAACGTAGATAAAAACCCAAGGACCACCGTGGAGCGATCGAACAAAGCAAAAACCCAAGAAAACCCTGAAACCGCGCGTCCTCTATCCCGGACGCCCCTATACGACCTAGCAGTGGAACTCAAGGGGAGAATGGTCCCCTTTGCCGGCTGGGAAATGCCCGTCCAATTTACCGGCATTACCAGCGAACACCAGGCAGTCCGCACCAAAGCCGGAATGTTCGATATTTCCCACATGGGAAAATTTGCTTTCCAGGGCCCCGACCTCATAGAAGTTTTCCAATCTTTAGTGCCCTCGGACTTAAGCCGCCTGCAACCGGGGCAAGCTCAATATACCGTATTATTAAACTCTCATGGGGGCATCCTCGACGATATCATTTTTTATTACCAAGGAACCGATGCCGCCACTGGGGAACAACGGGGAATGGCGATCGTTAACGCCGCTACTAAGTCCCGGGATAAAGCCTGGATCGCTTCTCACCTGGAAACTACCGGAGTTAATTTCCAGGATCTCTCTAAGGACAAAGCTTTAATAGCCGTCCAAGGACCGGAAGCTCTAACACATCTCCAGCAATTTGTCAAGGAAAATTTAAAAGAGATTAAGTATTTCGGGCATATTGAGGGGACGATATTAGATAAACCGGCTTTTATTGCCAGAACGGGTTACACTGGAGAAGACGGTTTTGAGGTAATGGTCGATCCGCCAGTGGCAGTAGAGTTGTGGCAGGGTTTGTTAGATGCGGGAGTTGCACCTTGCGGTTTGGGCGCGAGGGATACTTTGCGTCTCGAAGCAGCCATGGCGCTTTACGGACAGGATATCGACAACAATACTACTCCCTTAGAAGCGGGGTTGAGTTGGCTGGTACATCTGGACTCGACCGGGGATTTTATCGGTCGTCAAGCGATAGAAGCACAAAAGGCGTCTGGAATATCCCGCCGACTGGTAGGGTTGGAAATGCAGGGACGAGGAATTGCTCGTCACGATTATCCCCTATTATCCGAAGGGAAAGTAGTAGGTAAAGTGACAAGCGGTACCATGTCTCCGACTTTGGGGAAGGCGATCGCCCTCGCTTACGTTCCGGCTAATTTGGCTAAGGTCTCTCAAGAGTTAGATGTGGAAATTCGCGGCAAAACTTATCCCGTTACGGTCGTAAAGCGGCCTTTTTATAAGTCGAAAGCCAAGTAATTAATAATTAATAATTAATAATTAATAATTAATAATTAATTGAGTTTGCCAAGTTGATTGGAAATTACATTCAGTCCTCGAATGAAAGAAATTTTGTTTCAATAGAGCGATCGCTTTGAGATTGCCCCGCAACCAGGAAAACTAAACCATGAAAAAGCGAGAATTACAGACTATAGGATGGCGCGAGTGGATCTGCCTGCCTCAATTTGGCATCCCCGAAATTAAGGCAAAAATAGATACCGGGGCGCGATCGTCGGCTTTGCACGCTTTCGATATCGAAACTTTCGAGATGGACGGTAAATCGAAAGTTCGATTTAAAGTACATCCCAGACAGCGCAATACAGCCATAACCATTGCCGCAGAAGCAGAACTGATCGACGAACGAGAGGTTCGCAACTCCGGCGGTAAGGCGGAACTGCGACCGACGATCTTAGCCGATGTCGAGTTAATGGGACAAAAATGGGCGATCGAACTGACTTTAACTAATCGAGAATTGATGGGATTTCGGATGTTACTGGGGCGGCAAGCGGTTCGCGGAAGATTTCTTATCGATGCGGGCAAATCCTATTTGGGTCGCAAGAACAATTAATAATTAATAATTAATAATTAATAATTGGGGAGGTTTGAAAGGTGTTCGTAGCGATCGCTCTTCGCGATTCATAGATAGAAATGGCTGTTCGTAGCGATCGCTCTTCACGATTCATAGA
>CALKCV010000509.1 GCA_938083405.1 uncultured Microcoleaceae cyanobacterium
CTTCGCGAACTTCAAGGTGCAACTAATAGCATAGCTAATGCTATTACAGAAGAACAAATCACCAACGAAGAACTATTAAAAAGGTTTAAAAACACAGTAGAAAATAATCCTAATTTTTTAAATGTAGGTGCAGCCTATAAACCTTTTGCTTATAACAAAGAAACTCAACTGTATGCACCCTATTATGCCAGAAGAAACGGGACATTAGAATTTCTAAAAGTAGAAGATGCTTACGACTACACCGAGCCAGAGCATGATTGGTATAACAAACCGTTGGTTCAGGGAGCTACTTGGGTAGAACCTTTCTTTGCTAGATCTGTAAATTCTCTAGTAGCTGGATTTTATGCTCCTTTTAAGAAAATAGACCCAGAAACCAAAGAGAAAGTAGTTGCAGGAGTAGTCTATAGCAACTATTCATTGAATAATCTCAAAGAACTCATGGCTTCTCTAAATCTCGGCCAAAGCGGCTACGGATTTTTAATCTCAAAGAAAGGAGCATTGTTAGTTCATCCTGTAGAAAGGTATGTCAGAAGTAGAAAAACTATTTTTAATATAGCAAGCATTCAAAATAACCGCAAGTTAAAAGGACTAGCAGAAAAAGCCATTAATGGTGAAAGTGGGGGGATAGAATTTGTTGATGAAATTACCGGTCAATCTTCCTGGTTGTTTTTAGAACCGATCGCTCTCAATGGATGGTCTATGGGAGTAGTTTTTATCAAAGACGAAATAGCGATCGACAATAAAACTTTGCGCCGAAAATTAATCTGGCTTAGTTTGGGAGTAGTATCGTTTTTATTCTTCCTATCCATATTAATTTTTCAGGCTTATAATGGCAGCGTCAAAAGCTTGTGGGCCCTATCATCAACTACAAGTTTATTATTTGCCATAGAAATAGCTTGTGTTTGGTCTCTGGCTATATTAGAGCTCAACTATAAAAACGAGCGGAATTTGCTAGTAAGCCAAGCTAGCACGGATAACTTCTTAATACCTCAATTCAGATCCGTTCAAGAATTAGGTCAACAACTACCCCTATTAGTTCCCACTGGAGTTTTCATTCAATCCCTAGATTTTACCAGCGCTAATGATGTATTTATGACCGGCTATATTTGGCAAAAATATTACGACGGCATCCACGACGAATTGTCTCGCGGTTTTATCTTCCCAGAATCCATCACTGCCAACGATTTTGATGTAACCGAAGCTTACCGACATAAAGCCATAAATTATGAAGTTATCGGCTGGTATTTTGAAGCTAGCCTTCGACAGCAATTTGATTTTACTAAATATCCCTTTGATTTTAAAGATGTTTGGATTCGCATTTGGCATCAAGATTTCAATCGGGTGGATTTAAACCGTCAAGTAATTTTAGTGCCCGACTTAGAAGGTTACGAAGTAATAAATCCTACTTCCAAACCGGGTTTAGATGAAAATTTTGTCTTAGAAGGATGGTTTCTAGAAAGTAGCTTTTTTGAGTACGGATTCAATAGTTACACTACCAATTTTGGATTGGAAAATAGCATCCCTAAGAAAAATTTTCCCGAACTTTATTTTACTATTATCCTCAGAAGGGCCTTCATCGGTCTATTTATTGCCAGAATTATTCCCCTTATGGTAGTCTCTATCTTGCTCTTTACCATGCTGCTACTCGCTAATAAAGATAGGGGTATGGAAGTAGTGGGAGCTTGCGGAGGGTTTGTCTTTATTGTCATTCTGGATCAAATAGCAGTCAGGGGAGAAATTGTCGCCAACGGCATCATTTATTTTGAATATTTCTACTTTGTCATCTACCTATTTATTTTCTTAGTAGCTATGAACGCAATTATGTTAACCTTCGATACGAAGTTCCCTTTAATGGAGTATAAAAATAATCTGATTCCGAAACTTTTTTACTGGCCTACGGTCTTATCTTTGTTGCTCTGGGTAACTTTATCGGTCTTTTATTAATCTGATTGGTAGTGGTTCGCAAGTAGTGTTTTAAAGTGAAAATAAAGTTGGTAGTAATCGCAAAGCGCGATTTATATAGCTCAATCGCGCTTTGCGATTACTACAAGCACTCGATCGCTACATCTTTACCACTACCATCTGATTTCTTCCTTAGAAAAACTACAAATTATCCAATAAATCCAACACTTTTTTCGGCTGCAACTTATCCTTAAACCAGACTATCGGCACGGGGACTTCCTTGATTTTGACACCAGCTTTCTCTAAATTCAACCTCTCGGAAACTGCCAAAATTAAATTATCGCAATTGGCAGTTTCTACTTGCCAAAATTTCTTCTTCAAATACTCCGGTCGCCAATAACCAACAATCTCTAATAAAAAGGTTCGCCCTTCTGGATGCACTAAGCGAAAATCGGGAATCATCACGCTACCCGGTATGGGAATTAAATCCACTTCTCTCTCTAATTTCCAGTCGGTCTTTGTCTTCTCCCAACGTTCCGCAAAGGATGCTTCTATCATGCTATCGTAAGGCTTACCCGGCGGATAATGACTGACTAATCCACAATCGGAATTAAGACTAAATTTCCCCGTTTTCCAATTCTTGGTATATTGGTCGCGAGTTTGCAAAGTGGCGTGCAAACTCCATTTAGTAACGTGTAACAATGCCGGCAGCATTTTCGCTAAAGCTAAACCGTAACGAGTGCTTGGTTTAAATAAACTGTTAGGTCCGTCAATTGTCAGGGTAAAACCGGTGTCGGCATCTCCTTCGATATAGGTCATTAATTGAAACAGTTTGAGATAGCGAAATAACAGTTTATATTCTCCCGGGTCGTTGCGGTGGGCGTTTAATCTAATATGACTGGCGCGATAGAAGATTCCCTGCACTTGGGAGAGGTTATAACGATGCAATAATTCTTTCGGTGTCGGCGCTTCAAATTCCGTAAGAATTCGGTTTTCTTGGAGGTCGGCATAGAGTCCTTTGATAATCTCATCGGGCAAGACTTCTCGGTTTAATTGTTCGCTTAATTTTGCCGCTAACTTTTCGATAGTTATTTGGGTAGATTTGATGCCAGGCATTCTTTCTGCTGAGGCGGCAAATATTCGCTCTCTTAATTCTAAAGGTTCTAGGGGACTGACAACTTCAAAGGTGGCAAAACCGCTTCTGAGTAGGTGCGCTAATGCTCGTTTTACTCGGTAGTTGGGGCTGTCTCCTTCTAATTCTAGCAGGCTTTTATCTAGTTCTTTTTGGGGTTTAGCGATCGCTTCTTGAAAACAATTTATCGCTTCTTCAGCCAAACCTCGATTTTTTTTGTCAATCTTTAAGTAATGAGGAACTACGGTTTCTCCATTTTGACGGTGAGATAATAATTCTGTTGGTAACATAATTGGTGATTTCAATTAATAATTAATAATTAATAATTAATAATTAAGCTATTAGCGTATAGTATTTTATCTGAGTTGCATTGCCACCCTGCCCCTCTTTTTTTTATTGCAGTCATTTAATGGGACTCGCTCTAATTGGTAATTAGGAATTAAAATGGCGGGATATCTTCTGAGTTATCATCATCGGTTTTCTTAGCATTATATTTTCCCTTAGCAGAAGATTCTGCCGCTCGTTTAGAAGACGCTCTATTAACCCCGTAAATAGGTGTTGGCTTTTTGGGAATTTCTGAAGATTTAACTTCTTTCTCCCGCTCTTTGATTTCGATGCCGGGCATCTCTAATTGTTCTACTTCCGCTTCTTTTCGCTTTCTTTCGACGCGCGGTCGAACGGATCGCGACTTTCCTACACCTTTTCTGCGCATAGAAGTACGTTCTTCCGTGGTATCTTCGGCAACTACTTCATACAACGTAGCCAACTTATTTTTATCGCTGCCTTTGCGCAAGACTCGACCCAATCTTTGAATATATTCTCGTTCGCTGCCGGTACCGGATAAAATAATAGCTACCCTGGCATCGGGAACGTCAACTCCTTCGTTAAGAACGTGGGAAGCGACGAGGGTTTTATATTCTCCTGTTCTAAATTTTGTTAATACTTGATGGCGTTCTTTTACGGGAGTTTGATGAGTAATAGCGGGAATTAAAAGGTCGTGGGAAATGCGATAAACCGTGGCATTATCTGCGGTAAAAATTAAGGTTCTTTCGGGGTAATGTTGGGCTAGTAAGTCTGCTAAAACTCGCAATTTCCCCTCGTTGCCGAGGGCAATTTCTTTAGCGCGGCGGTGGGCTAACATTGCCCTTCTGCCGGCGGGGGATCTGGCGCTGGCAATAATAAAATGTTTCCAACCGTCGATACTTCCTAATTGAATATTTGCTTGTTTGAGAAAGTCGTTACGAATTCTCATGGATTTGTCGTATTCTTCCCGTTCCTTTTTGGAAAGTTTGACCATGATTTGTACTACTTGATGTTCCGCTAAAGCTGCACCGGCCAATTCTTCGGGAGTTTTGCTAAAAACCGTTGGTCCGATTAGTTGGTTGAGGTCGTCGTGGCGGCCGTCGGAGCGATCGGGGGTGGCGGTTAGTCCCAGACGGTAGGGGGCGATCGCGTATTCGGCGATTACCCGATAATAGTCGGTGGGGAGGTGGTGGCATTCGTCGAAAATCAATAAACCGTATTTATTGCCGATCGCCTCTGCGTGGATAGCGCCGCTATCGTAAGTTGCGACTAATATCGGCGTTCTATCCCGCGAACCTCCCCCCAGCAAACCTACTTCCACATCTGGAAAGGCTGCGTTTAGATGAGCGTACCACTGGTGCATTAGGTCTAAAGTCGGCACTACTATTAAGGTACTGCGGGGGGTGGCTTGCATTGCCAGTTGTGCCAGATAGGTTTTCCCCGAAGCCGTCGGCAACACTGCCACTCCCTGTCTGGCTGCCTGTTTCCAAGCTTTTAGGGCTGCTGTTTGGTGTTCGTAGGGGGGCATTTCTATGCTGGGGGAGAGTTCTAGGGGTTCAAACTGTTTGGCGTTGTCGGTTATCTGGATTTTGTCTGCCTGGAGGCATTCCATCAGGGGACGGTAAGAGATGGCGGGGACGCGGAATTTTTCTACGCGATCGTCCCAGGTGGCAAACTCCATCCAATTTCTAGGGGCTTTTTCGTCTGGGGGAGGATCGAGGATGAGGGTTCCGCGATCGAACTTTATAGTAGCAGTCGGTGGCATGGTTGTTTGGGATTGATTTGCTTGGTTGTTCAACAGTATAGTAGTTGTTGGCAATTTTGGCAATTTTTTTAATAATTAGTTCCACCAGTTCCATGTTATCCTCAAATTCAAAGTAGAGTTGAGGAATTGTTATGACCCAAGCTCTATCCATGCCAACGGTTCTCGAACGGCGAAGTCTAATATTGCCTATGCTCGTTCTCCTGAAGAATGTGCTGAAAAATTCAAAAAATGCTATGGCGAGGATATTAATCGCTACCCAGAAACTCGGTTTTTATTACAATACCAACGCCATTTTCTCGAACGGTTGTGCGGACCTCCGTGGAACCCAACATCAACGAGCGAAACGAACAGGATTGTGTTGGGCCCTGCGTAGCTGCACCAAACCTACTAGGGCATCTAGCCTAAAATTGTGGGTAAAAATATTAACGCTAAAGTTAGTTGTCAGTTGTCAGTTGTTAGTTGCACCAAGAGACAAAAATATTACTCACAATTTT
>CALKCV010000510.1 GCA_938083405.1 uncultured Microcoleaceae cyanobacterium
TGTCAAGCCTAATTCCTGGGGATTTACCGTATCCATCCGTACTCCATCGGCGGACAAGATCGCTAGATCCGACAGATCGCCCAAACCCGCTTCATCCAGTTTTTCCCGTCCGTGGAGGACGATGGCCGATTTCATCCCTAATATGCCCAGGGCCTCTGCTACCACTTGGAGCAAAGCGGGGTCGTAAACTCCCATTACTTGAGCTTGGGGGCGTAAGGGATTGACCAGGGGGCCTAAAATATTAAAAACTGTCCGTACTTTTAAGGTCTTTCGCAGGGGGACTACTGCTTTCATGGCAGGATGCCAGCCGGGGGCAAACAGAAAGGTAATTCCCACCGCCGATAAAGCGGCTGTTATTGTTTCTGGGGGGGCTTTTAGGTTTACCCCCAGTGCTTCTAAGACATCGGCAGAGCCTACTTTACTCGAAGCGGAGCGATTTCCGTGTTTGGCTACTGGCACTCCTGCCGCTGCGGCTACGAAGGCTACTGCCGTAGAAATATTAAAGGTGGATGCTCCATCGCCACCGGTGCCGCAGGTGTCGAGGATGGGGTAGGAGGTATTGGCAATTTGAGGCTGGGGCTGGGAGACTGATTGGGATTGCAATACTTTGGCCATGCCCGCTAGTTCTTCAGGGGAGACGCTTTTTGCTTGGAGGGCGGCTAGGATCGCTCCCGATAGGACTGGCGGGATCTGTTCGTTTAGCCATCCGGCCATCAACTCCGAGGCTCCCTCAAAAAAGAGAGATTGGCCATCTAGTAGTTGTTGTAAAAGTTGCGGCCATTTGTCGGCTATGGGAGCCATCGCTACTGCCGCCGATGTGTCTTTGGAGATAGACTCGCTCATGGATGCTAGTTATTTTTTAGATGTAATCTAGATTTAGATTTTGTTTATAACTCTAGGCTATTAGAGTAGGCTATTTTAGTCAAATTCGTCAAAATTGATACATTTTATACAGCAACGATCTTTCTGCTTGTGGCAGATTAGAAGGTTGACCCCTAAAAGATGAGCGATCGCTAGTTCGATCTCCATAGCTCGAACATAGCTATTTTTTCTCAAGTTACTAGGAACTGCTCTGCCCCCTAATTCCGAAAATAACTATCAATTATTTGCCTTGTTTTTCTGTTTTAAAGTCTCCGTTTTGTTCTTAAAAATAAGTTACCAAATATACCAAAACCAGTATCGAATATATCTTTGAACTAAAATCTAACTAAAGGTGCTGTTAGGAACGGTGTCTCGAATATTTGTGAAAATATTGAGAGAAGCTTGTTTAAGTCTTCTTCAAGACTTTTATTATTATTTCTTCGCCGTTGTTTTGAATAAGAGGTAAAAGTCAAAATATGAGGCGACCCATTTATATTCGCTCATCTGCAGCAGTCAGGACATCTACACGCATAACAAAAAGTGGCAAACCAACAAGGAACAAATAAGATATTAAACCCGCAGACGGTCGAGGAGGCACTCGAAGAAATGGAAGCAAAATACCAAAGTATGTTTGACAATGCCGTATCTGGCATTTTCCAGACAACGCCAGAGGGGCAATACATCAGCGCCAACCAGGCCCTCGCTCGTCTATACGGATATGACTCGCCAGAAGAGATGATGGGAAACCTGCAGGATGTCGAGCATCAATTATATGTAGATCCCAGACGACGAAAAGAGTTTGCTACGGTTCTGCGAGAACGCGATGCGGTATCGGAATTTGAATCCCAAATTTATCGCCGAGACGGTCAGATAATTTGGATTTCTGAAAATGCTAGGGCAGTACGCGACCTGGAAGGAAAACTGCTCTATTACGAGGGATTTGTAGAAGATATTACCCAACGCAAACAAGCTGAAACTGCCCTGAAAGAAAGCGAAGAACGGTTGCGATTATTAATTGAAGGGGTACAAGATTATGCCCTATTCATGTTAGATGATAGCGGAAAAGTTGTTAGTTGGAATTCAGGTTCCAAAAAGCTTTATGGCTATAAAATTGAAGAGATAATTAACGGACATTTTTCCTGTTTTTATACCCCAGAAGACCTCAAAATCAAACTCCATTGTCGGGGAATAAAAAAAGCTAGAGCAACGGGTAGATTCGAGCAAGAAATTGTCCAGGTGCGTCGGGACGGAACGAAGTTTTGGGCTCATACGATCGCTACAGCTTTATACGATAAAACTGGTCAATCGCGGGGTTTTTCGATGGTGACGAAAGACATTACGGAACGCAAAGAGTCGGAAGCAGTACAAGCTGGATTAATTGCGTCTTTGCAAGAATCGGAGAAGAAATACCGCAGTTTATACGAATCGACGACGGATGCAGTGATGCTATTGGACGAAGGAGCTTTCTTAGATTGCAACCGCGCGACTTTAGAACTTTTTGCTTGTACCAGCAAAGCAGATTTTTGTGGCAAAAGACCGGATGAATTGAGCCCTGCATTGCAGCCGACGGGAGAATTTTCTCTATCGAAAGCCAAACATTATATTGCTATAGCTTTGTCCAAGGGTAGCTGTAGGTTTGACTGGCGGCACAAACGTTTGGATGGTTCGGAATTTCCTGCTGAAGTATTATTGACTTCTATGGAGTTTGGAGATAGATTGCGATTGCAAGCTGTAGTTCGGGATATTACCGATCGAGTGGTGGCCCAAGAAGCTTTGGAACGGGCAAATTCGCAGTTAGAAATGCGAGTGGAAGAGAGGACCGTTCAACTTAAGGAAGCTATTGAAAGTTTGCAAGGGGAAATAGTCGAACGCAAGCGGACGGAAGAAAAGTTGCGCACTTCTGAAGAAAAGTTTTGTAAGGCTTTTCGTTCGAGTCCGGACCCGATGACGATTACTACTTTTAAAGAAGGAAAGTTTATCGAGGTTAACGACAGTTTCTTGTCGGTAACGGGCTATCAATTGGAAGAGGTGATAAATCGGACGGCTACAGATCTGCAGATTTGGGTAAACCCGGAAAATAGTTCCCAGATAAGAGAGAGTTTGCAGAAATCTGGGATAGTTAGAAACCAGGAATACGAGTTTAGAATTAAGTCTGGGGAAGTTCGGGTGTGGTTGGTGTCGGCGGAAGTTATTAATCTGGGGGGGGAGTTATGTTTGCTGTCGGTGATGACTGATATTACGGAACGCAAAAGGGCGGAGGAAGCGCTGCGGGAAAGTCAAAGGGCTCTATCTACTTTAATGGGTAATTTGCCGGGGATGGCCTATCGCTTTCGTAACGATGTCGAACGCACTTTGGAATTTGTTAGCGAGGGGTGTTATAAGCTGACGGGATACGGGCCGGATGAGTTTCTGGGCGTGCCGCATCTTTCGATGTCGGAACTGACTCATCCAGACGATCGCAGTCGCTTCTCGATAGCGCTAAAGTCGGCCCTGCGCGATCGGCGTCCTTATCAGTTGATTTACCGAATTGTCACTAAAAAGGGACAAATTAAGTGGGTTTGGGAACAAGGCATTGGCATCTTTTCTTCTTCGGGAGAGTTGGTGGCCTTGGAGGGGTTGATTGCAGATATTAACAAGCGCAAGCGGGCGGAGGATGGGTTGATGCGATCGCAGATCCTGTTGAGAGAACAAAAAAAACAGTTGGAGGAGGCACTAGAACAACTGCAAGAAACTCAAGCTACTCTAATTCATGCGGAGAAGATGTCTTCTCTGGGCCAAATGGTGGCAGGTATCGCTCACGAAA
>CALKCV010000511.1 GCA_938083405.1 uncultured Microcoleaceae cyanobacterium
GGCTGTTGAACTATTACTCGGTGTCTAGAAATTGTCTAGCTACGCGCCCCCAGTCAACCCGAGCATCTTGAGCAGCTTCTCGTCGTTTACCATCGGGCTGTTCGTCCTCATAACGCGCCCAAGCCATTAGTAATAATTGTAACCCTTCTAAAGAATTACTGAGACGGGAGCGAAGAGTATCTGCATCTACGCCATCCACCTTTTCTTCTAATATTTCCATCAAATTCCGATAAGCTGGATGGTTAACATTCAGAGTAATGATTATCGCCCCACCTTTCGACTGAACTGAAAAAAAGGCAGCAGTTTCTAGATTTGCTTTCGCAAAAATATATTTCTCATTATTAGAAACAGTTGTGGCTGCCAGAGTTTGTGCCGCATTGTCTGTAACTCCTCGATCGAGCAATGTCTTTTTGATAATTTCCTTTCGTTCCTCTGTCGGTAGCGACTCATCCTTGTCGCTTTGACCCTTGTGGCCTTCCTTTTTTCGTTCTGTTGTTATAGCAGTTGCCCGCTTTTGCGGCGTGTTGCTTCCATGCCGTCTTTGACCACCGCGAGAGCCTTTTGTTTGTCCTACTAAAAACCCTCGCATACTTTTGATATTTTTATCGATTTTTTGCACAATTTCTAACAGCGGTCCCCTGGGATCCCCGTCTTCTTTATACTCTTCTTTAAGCTCGCTCATTGTTTTTCCGGTTTCTGTCAATAGAGAGTCAATGTCTAGATTGGCTAATTCCGTAAAGTTGCGGGCAGATTGCTTATTATTTGTTACCCCAAAAAGATCGTCAAGAGACGGTGGAAATTCTATCTCGACACCCCACCATCGTTCTGTAGGATTCTTGATAACTAAAGATTGGTCTAATTCCAATTCGCGACCGGCACGAACTACTGAAACACCAATATTTTTAGCAGCGTGTTTTCCATGGGGTAAGTCTCCTGGGTTCCTACCTCCAGTTGGGCGTGCTTCTTGTTTGGCGCAGGAAAAACGAATTTTGACCTCATGTTTTCGATCGCGAAAGTCAATGGTAACAGTTACCTCGTTTGTGCCTTCTTCACCACCCCAAGCCTCAAACATTGCTTTTTCATCAAAAGGATTTGGGCAGGAAGTTTTTGCCATTAAATAACCCGGGTCGTTAGGCAATGCAAACTTTTCAACCATAGGCTTATTGGCCGGATTATTTAAGTCAAAAGCCATCATCCGAATAGATACCTTACCTTCATCTAAAAACTTGCGGTATATCCTCCCAATAATTAATTCAGAGTTATCTATGATGGCCTTTCCAGTCGTCCAAATACAGCGGTCTATATTCGACCAAACTACTAAAGTGCCCCTGCTCTCCAAAGTTTTTCCCACTTGGAACCAAATGGGATCGATTGAACGGCGCTGAGGTTCGGGAACTTCGCTCATGCGTTTGCTTCTAATTTCTTCGAGATCGAGATAGGTATAAATGGCGTTTTCGGGGCCATCTTGCCAACTCCAAACGTCAACTCTTTGACATTGGGAAATTGAAGAGGATGGTAATCCCATGCCAAATCTTCCTATTCCGGTATGTTTTTCTGGCTGTAAGTAAGTTCCATTTCCAAACTGGAGAGCTAAACGCAACACCGTAGCATCCATGCCACGACCATTGTCCAAAACCGCAACTTGATGGATCGCCGATCGCCTTCGCTGTTCTCGTTGAACTTGCTTCTCCCCACAAAGAAGCTCTACTTCCGTAGCTCCTGCCTGGATGGAATTATCAATTAGTTCGGCAATGGCATGGGCGGCATTTTTATAACCGTTGTCTCGCATTGCCTCCACCGCTAAATGTGCGGGTACAATATCGTATGAATCCTTCGTCATTAGTTTTTACTCCAAACATCTTCCCAATTAGTAAAAGCTTCTGCCACAGAACCAAATCCAGGTAGTTCCCGATCGACAACTGTAACAATTTCAGCGGTTTCGTTACCGCCGGCCTTAACGCCTCGAATGGCCCGTCCTACCATTTGGCTATATAAAACCAGAGACTTAGTAGGACGAGCAATTAGGGCGGCACTTGTTTGGGGTGCATCAAAACCTGTTGTAAGTACGCCATAATTGCAAATGATTTTAGTCTTTGGGTTGTTGTCTTTAAAACTGGCAATTATCCGCTCCCTTTCTGAGGAACCAGTATTGGCAGTTATAGTGTTTGCTTGCCAACCCCTCACTTGCAGTACAGAGGCTAAAAGCTTTGAGTGTTCGACAGAAATAGCAAACACCAAAATACGTCGATGACGCTTTGCTAATTCTTCAATTTCTAAAATAATACGAAGGTTGCGCCGTTCGTCTTCAGCCAGACGATTAAAAATCGTTTGGGGTACTTCTAGCTCTTCTTCAATTCGTTTTAAGTCTATTTCAGACAAATCCAAACCGCTCTCGTAAAAAAGCGATCGGTATTTTACCCGTGCCAAGTATTGCTCGCAAACCAAATAATCTATTGGGTTATCGTAGCCTGGAACTTCCAGAGTTACTTTCTTTCGTGCGAAAAATTGAGCCAGTTCGGTATCGGCGCTAATGTCTGCCCAAGTGCGTCCCGGCGTAGCTGTTAGTCCTAATAGCGTCCTGTGTTGGTAGGGTTCGACCAAAACATCAAGAACTAACTTATAAGTTTTTGCGATTGCTTGATGAGCTTCGTCAATAATTACCAGAGAACAACGACTGCCCAACTCATTAATAAATTGGATGCTGCGTTTGAGGCGGTTGTACATCTTGGAAAGACCCGCAACTACGATACCGTCTCGGACAGTATCATCAAGTTCGAGGTCGTGGTTTCCCCAAAAGCGATAAATGTTCGTGGGGCGATCGCCTAAATATTCCCAGGCTCGTTGAAACTCCACAACAGCTTGCTCGCAAAGCTCCTCGCTGTATGCCAACCAGACAATTAAACTCGGTTCGCACGAACGCAACCGATCTGCAACGATATTTATAGCGACCCGAGTTTTTCCCGACCCAGTGGGCAGATGAAGCAGAACCCGCTTAGGTTCTCGTGCGAGACACTCTTTGACTTGCAGGGCTGCACGACGTTGGTGAGTAAATAGAGAATACTTCGGAACTGTTCGTTCGGAGGAAGGAACATCTATCGACTTCTCGTTTCGTGGGACGATCGATTCAAAAAAATCGAAGAGGGCCCGTTCCTGCTCCGAACCTCGTGGAATTTTGGCATTTTTCAATCCCTCATAAATATTGTTGCAATTGGGAACCTGCAAAATTAAAGCTAAAATCTCAGCTTCTTTGGGACGCAACAACTCAAACAATAAAGTGCGACTCTCTTTTGACAGCAGCAGACTCTCGCGACTTTGAAGAACCTTTAAGATTTCCCTAAGCTTGCTTGGAGTAGCAAGGCCAGGTTCGAGAAGTTCCAGCAAGCAAACAACTCCACTACCTAGTAAAGTCTGTAGTGCTTCATCAT
>CALKCV010000512.1 GCA_938083405.1 uncultured Microcoleaceae cyanobacterium
GGTGAGAAATTAGTCTTGGTTGGCAACGGATTTTTTAACGGATTTAACGGATGGGTTTTTGGTGGGCGATCGGGATTTGGGATTTGGTAATTATAAATTGGCGGACAGGCAAGATGCCTGTCCTACGGCATCGGAACATCCGTTAAATCCGTTACATAATCCGTTGCTAACTATGCTTGTTTCTTAACTCTTAACTTTGCAAACCCAACCGTAGGGGTCGGCTATTTTTCCGTATTTGATTGCTTCTAATTTTTCGTAGATTTGGGGGGCGTATTTGCGTTGTGCGATGGGAGGTAAAATCATGTCTTTGCCGCGATAATTAATAGTATCAATTTGAGCAATTGTGGCGGCTGTTCCCATGCCAAATGCTTCGGTTAATTCACCTTTTTCGTAAGCTGTGGCTACTTCGTCGATGGAGAGCGATCGCTCTTCGACTTTTACTCCCATATCTTTTAATAAGGTCAGGACGCTATCCCGGGTAATTCCTCGCAATATGGTTCCGGTTAATTGAGGAGTTATTACTGTGTCGTTAATGACAAAAGCGACGTTCATGGTGCCGCATTCTTCGATATATTTTTTCTCTTTTCCATCCAACCAGAGAACGTTGTCATAACCTGCTGCTTTTGCTTCTTTATCTGCTAATAAACTGCCTGCATAATTTCCCGAAGTTTTGGCTTCGCCGGTGCCGCCTTCAAAGGCTCTGACATATTTTTCTGTTACTATTAGTTTTACTGGATGAGAATAATAAGCGCCTACGGGACAAGTAATAATAATAAATTTGTAATTAGTCGCTGGTTTTAGTCCGATAGATTCGTCGGTGGCGAAATAGGTCGGGCGAATATATAAGACGCTGCCTTCTTGGTTTGGTATCCAGTCGGCATCTAATTTAATTAATTCTTTTAAACCTTCCATAAATATCTCTTCTGGAACCGGGGGCATACACATCCTTTCGGCGGATTTATTGAGGCGCTTCCAGTTAGCATCGGGGCGAAATAATAGGGGTTCGCCTTCCGCGTTTTTATAGGCTTTTAATCCTTCAAAAATTGCTTGTCCGTAGTGGAGGGCGGAGATCGAAGGTGACATTTCTATTTTGCCGTAGGGAATTATTTTAACTTCTTCCCAGTTGCCTTCGGTGTAAGTTGCAATTAACATATGGTCGCTAAATACTTTGCCGAAAGGACTGTTATTAATGTCTTGTTCTGGCAGTCGAGATTTTGCTATTTTTTCTATAGAGATGTTTTGGGTTAGGGTTGGCATGATGTCCTTTTTTATGGGTTTGGTTAAATTTTTTCTATTATATCGGTTGTTGGTAAGGGGCGCAATAATAGGTTAAAAAGCAGTAGGGTGCGCGCTGCGCACCCTACAACTACTCCCGTAGGGTGCGCTACTCGGCACCTGCATAAATCGCTCAACTGCCCACCACTTTAGCTGTGTCGCTCTACTACCGCTACGGCTGGTGCGCGGTGCGCACCCTACGGAAGCCTGGGCGCCCGTCGCGCCCAGGCTTATTATTAACTGTTATCGTGTTTGGCAATTACCCAAACGGCGTGGATGATGCCGCCAATATAAAAGCCAAAAATTGTTAGGAGAAGATTAATCCAAAATGCACCGCCCAAACCTACGGTTAAAAATACGCCCAGAGGGGGTAAAAATACTGCAGCTAAGATGCGAATTAAGCTCATATTAGTTCCTTTTTTCTCAATTACTCGTGCGTTATTTTTAGCTTCATTTTCCGAGAGAACCTTTCCCGAAAAATTTGGGGGGTTTTGCGAGGGTGTAAATTTCGGTTTCGGCGGCGATCGCTTCGCGTAAATGTTTGCCTACGTTAAACAGTCCTAATAATGTTATACCATCCAACATTTTAAAGCCGCCAGTGGTTTTTTCTGCCAACATTTTGTCGATCGCTTCCGGTTCGGGACGGGTGTTAATTTCCTCACCCGATGCTAAGACAAAACCCCAGGGAGTTCCATAAGTAGAGACGTAACTTACGAAGGGGTAGGTGTTAGGGAAAACCGCCTTTAAAGTATTATTAATGCGGAGGTGCATTTTCATTTCTGCTGGGGATACGGGACCGGCTTGAACGACGAAATATCCACCCGGGGAAAGGATGCGTTTGGCTTTCTCGAAATATTCTTTGGTGAATAATTGAAAGGACGGTCCTTCTTCGATAGGATCCGACAGATCGGAGATAATGATGTCCCACTGTTCTTCGGTGGTATCTAAGAATTCTAAAGCATCGCCGATAATTAATTCGACCCGGGGGTCGTCGAAGGCATTGGCGTGCATTTCTGGTAGGTATTCGCGGCAAGCTTCTACTACTTCTGAGTCAATATCAATCATGGCCACCTTTTCCACGGTTTTCCAGCGCAAGACTTCCCGAATAGTGGCCCCTTCGCCGCCGCCCAGGACTAGGACTTTGCGGGGGGAACCGTGGTAAATTGCTGCTGGGTGTACCAGTGGTTCGTGGTATAAGAATTCGTCAACGCTGCAAGATTGCCATTTGCCGTCTAATATTAGGGCTTTGCCGTAAGCGCCGGTTTCGACTATGTACATTTCTTGATAGGCGGTTTTTTTGTAGGCTATTACCTCGGTGATGCCGTGGACGTAAATATCCCAAGGGGTGATGTATTCGCTCATCCACAAATCGGCATTAATTTCGCTTCCTGACATAAAATATCTTCCAACATAAGGGGCGTTTCGCTACGCGACATGAAACGCGTAGCGTTGCGGATGCAACATCGCTTTTTTAGCACAAAATGGCTTTCTCTGGGCATTTATTCTTATTTCTATAATTTCATACTCATAACGACTACTTAAAATTTATCTATTCCTCAACTTGCTTGTTTATCAAATTACAATTAATCGAGATAATCTATTAAGCGATCGCTCTATGAATAAAAACCAACCCATTAATTCGCAACCGCCATCTCTTAACGAATGGAACGCGGAACTTTACGACAAAAAACATTCTTTTGTTTCCAGCTTGGGGCTAGATTTATTAGAATTACTAAGCCCCCATAAGGGAGAAAAAATTCTCGATCTCGGCTGCGGTACGGGTCATCTTAGCTATAAAATTACTGGCAAAGGGGCTAAGGTTATTGGCATCGATAATGCTCCTGCTATGATTTCTCAAGCTCATAGCAATTACCCCAATTTAGACTTTCAATTGCAGTCAGCAGACCATCTAAGTTTTCAACAGCAATTTGATGGGGTATTTTCTAATGCTACTCTACATTGGATTAAGTCGGAAAAAGAAAAAGTGGTGGCTGAAATTTGCCGAGTTTTGAAACCGGGAGGACGGTTTGTGGCTGAATTTGGCGGCAAGGGAAATGTGGGGGAAATTGTTAGGGGTATTTATGAGGCTTTGGATGCGGGGGGTTATGGGAGTAACAAGGAACTAAATCCTTGGTATTTTCCGAGTATTGGCGAATATGCTTCTTTGTTAGAAAAAGAGGGTTTTGAGTTGAGTTTTGCTCGTTTGTTTCCCCGCCCTACTCCTTTAGCTGATGGAGAGAAAGGGTTGCGGAATTGGATTGAAATGTTTGCGGGTTGTTTTTTTGAAGGTATTTCTGGGGAAGATAAGCTTAATCTTTTGGCGGATATCGAAGATAGGGTGCGCTCGAAGTTGTATCAAAATGGAACTTGGTTTGCTGACTACAAACGCCTTAGAATTATTGCCCTTAAACAATTAATAGTTAACAATTAATAATTACTCCTTTTACAATAAAAAAAGGAAGCCATAAACCCGGTTTCTTTGACAATACCTTCGCCAAAGCGAAAAATGCCGGTAAATTGTAGGTTTGATCCTTGGTATTCAACCCGACTAATTACAAGCATCGGGATTTAAGAAACCGGGTTTTTTGAAAAAACCCGGTTTCT
>CALKCV010000513.1 GCA_938083405.1 uncultured Microcoleaceae cyanobacterium
ATTGTTAATTGTTAATTGTTAATTATTAATTTAATCCTCAATTCGCCATTGGTCTTTAACTATCTCTTCATCAAAAATCTTTCTCGGTCGAACCACCACAATAACTCGTCCCAAAATCGCAACATCTGGCTCCTCTTCAAACCACTGAATTTCTAATTGCCCTTCTCGCTCTACCAACAAATAGCGATCCGCTAGCCACTCGCGATCTGCGCGATCCACCACTACCAGTACATCCTCCCGAACACCCGGTAACGAAACAGGCAAGCGATCGCCCGAAGCAATAATCGCCACTGGATCCTCAGCATTCATAACAGTTTGCCATCCAGGAATCGGAACCCAAGCCCCCACGCCAGAAAACTTCACCACCTTAAAAGGCCCCATTTCCTCAAGCAGAGGGACAGCTTTCAACTCAGAAGCGGCCAGAGGCAATTGTCCCACCACCGGCAAAATCCGGGGCAGTTCCTCATCTGATTGGTGTCGATAAACAGGCAAGCGGGGTTCTGGCCGCTTCGGCACCACCGTAAAATCAGTCAATAACTGTTCTAACTGTTGCCTCGCACTCCGGCTGCTTGCGAACCTCAGCCCCTTAGCAATAGAAAGCGATCGCTGTTGTAGATCCTTTTGCTGCCTTGCCACCTTCCAGTATTGATAAGCAAAAACATCCCCAGCATCCTCCGAAAATCCTTCTGGAACTTGTCTCATGCGAGACCAGTCCTTCATGGCCCTTGCCAATTCCTTAGCATCATCCGCATCCAGTTCGCATGAGACAATAAAATCAGCAGCAGTCACTCGTTCCTTTTGGGTCAAAATGCGCAATTCGTATAAAATATCGCTACCTTTGCGTCCAAAATAAGAACTTGCCTTTTCTCCCAGGCCAGCAGTCACCATACTTTTATAAACTGCTGCCCCCACAATCACCTGATTTTGATGCACTGGTTCAAATCCAGTTTCCTCAAAAATTGTCTGAGAGTTGTAGCCAGATTTTTGTAGAGTGTTGCAGGCATCTCCCCACTCTACCCAACCACCTTCTTTCCGGCGAAGTCGAGCTATTAATTCTTGGACATCTACGGAATTTTCGGGCCTTTGCTCTCGGTCGTTAGATGGATTTTGTGGTATTTGAGTCATAAAAAAAGTACGCTTGATGCACTAATATAAAGTTTGGGACAATAAAGGCCTTCTAAATACTTTGACCGCAAAAAGTCCTCCTGTATTAAGGGTTCTTTTTTCCAGACTTCCGTTATGAGGTCTGACTATTCTAATTCAAAGCATGAGTAAAATTGCTTGCTGTTAATAGCGGCCTTAGCTCCAAAGCAAATCCTATTTTGTCATAGATTTTGAGAAAATGGTCAAAAAATATTAGCTCTTTTCCCAAAGCTGATAAAGTAAATATTAAAATTATTGCCACTATGCCAATTCTATTTCAGTCTATCGAAAATAGGATAGCGGGAGGGGGCAGGTTAGCGACAAGTAAAGCCCATCGCAAGTCTCCCCTCTCCCCTCTCCCCTCTCCCACTAGGAAAAAACCTAACAATCCTTTGGGATTAAGATCGCAGTTGACAAAAGCAGATAAAATTGTTAAGATACTAAGTTTTAAAATAAGTTACGACTAACGAAAGAAAATATTTAAGTATTAGGGAAAACTGAAAGCTTATTTGTTAGTTATAAAATATTGATAAGAGTGGAAAATTCTATTCCAGAGCTCGATAGCATTAAACGTCAATTAATGAGTTTAAATAGACGAAAAAAACCAAAAATGCTGGTAGTAGATGACGAACCAGACAATCTGGACTTGCTCTACCGCACCTTCAGACGAGATTTCAGCGTTCTCAAAGCAGACAGCGGAGTTCGCGCTTTAGAACTCCTAGCCCAAGAAGGAGAAGTTGCTGTAATTATCTCCGACCAACGAATGCCAGAAATGAAAGGAACCGAGTTCCTCAGCAAAACCTTGCCCGAATTCCCGAATACGGTTCGGATCATCCTGACCGGTTTCACGGATATTGAGGACTTGGTGGATGCCATTAATTCAGGACAGGTTTATAAATATATTACTAAGCCTTGGGACCCAAACGAGCTCAAGGCAGTGGTGCAAAAGGCCGCTGAAACTTACGAACTTTTGAACCAACGGACAGAGGAACTTTACCGAGCGGGACTCCAAGCCCAATTGCTACAAACAATTATCGACATCGCTCAAGAGTCAGAAAGTTTCGACGCAGCTATAGAGGCAATTGCTAATGCTTTTAGCGATAGTTTTTTGGCAGATGTTTGCATCTTGCAACTGCTAGAAGCAAATGCTCTGACTCCAGTTCAAGGGATGCACGCGATCGACGGTGGAGCCGATAACTGGTTGGCAGACGATCCTCTGGTAAAAGAGGCCATCGCTTCTAAAACGATTCAAGCCACAGTAAACGTGTCTGCGGATAAAAACCTCTCCGGCGTGGAGCATTATCAGACTTCCGGCATCAAATCTCATATAGCTATGCCTATTGTCTATCGCAACGAAGCGATCGCCCTTTTGTCTATTCAATGGAAAAATCCTTGCCAGCTTCGCCCCGATGAATTGACAACTATTCATATCTCTTCTCAAGAAGTTGCCCTGGCCTTAACTTGTCTGAAAAAGTAGCATCAAAAACAGGATCCTACTAACTAATTATTAATGGTTAATTATTAATTGTGAATGGTTAATTATTAATTATTAATTATTAATTATTAATTGTTGAAATATGAGCGATCGCACAGAAATTCAAGAGATATTTAACCGCATTGCCCCAGTTTACGATCGGTTAAACGATCGCTTAAGTTTTGGCCAGCACCGCATCTGGAAGCAAATGGCTGTTAAGTGGAGCCGGGCGGGGAGCGGCGATCTTTGTTTGGATCTTTGCTGCGGCAGCGGGGATTTAGCTTTGCTCCTAGCAAGGGAGGTGGGAACTCGGGGAAAAGTCTTTGGCCTAGACTTTTCCGTGGAACAGTTGGCGATCGCCCGCTCTCGAAACAAACCTTTTACCAGCAAATTAAGTCCCATTGTCTGGCGAGAAGGAGATGCCCTCGACTTGCCATTTGCCGATAACTATTTCGACGCGATTACAATGGGCTATGGCCTTCGCAACGTCCTAGACATTCCTCGCTGCCTTCAAGAATTGCACCGAGTCCTCAAACCCAATGCCAGCGCAGCGATTTTAGATATGCACCGCCCTAGCAGCCCCCTGATGCGTCAGTTTCAGCAATGGTATCTCGATTACTTCGTAGTACCCACAGCGCAAATGATGGGCCTGACCGAGGAATATGCTTATATCAGCCCCAGCTTAGACAAATTCCCTACAGGAAAAGAACAAGTCGCCTTAGCACATAAAGCCGGATTTGTCAAGGCAACACATTATCCAATCGCCGGCGCTATGATGGGAGTATTAGTTTTAAAAAAAGTTTAGGCTAGGCCTAGAATATCTGGGAGTGCATCTCGTATCTACGAATAGACTTTTTATGCTAACTAAGAGGCGTCTGGCCTGTTCTAGGCTACAGGCGCTTTGGCCTGTTCTACGCTACAGGCGCTTTGGCCTGTTCTACGTTACTCCCTGTAGCAATAGTGCCTGTTGCCTAAAAGCGTTTAATTTT
>CALKCV010000514.1 GCA_938083405.1 uncultured Microcoleaceae cyanobacterium
TTCCGTTTCAATTTTTAAATTGTTAACCATTGGATTTGTAAAAAAAGATTAGTGAAATGTTTTCGACAGTCTATCGATATTTTTTCTTCTAATTTTATAACCCTAGTTAATCTTATCTTTCTTCCCGCCCGTCCATAAAACTCAGACTAGAAAGAGGTCTATAGGCATAAGCCGGACGAGAAGTTTTTTGGATATCCTCCTTAATCGATTCCAAATCGATATAGCGATCGGAAACATTAATTAAAGTGTCGCTAGTCATGGCACGCAGACTAACTACTTCCACCCGAACCCCCCGATAGCTCACAGCATCCACAGCATAAGCTAAATCCCCATCCCCACTTACTAAAACTGCCGTATCGTAAGACCCCACCAAAGCCATCATATCCACAGCAATTTCTACATCTAAATTAGCCTTTTTAGAGCCATCTGGTAATTGTACTAAATCCTTAGAAATCACCCGGTAGCCGTTGCGACGCATCCAGAGTAGAAAGCCCTGTTGTTTTTCGTTAGTGCGATCGACACCGGTATAGAAAAAAGACCGCAAGAGTCGCGAACCTCCGGTTAAGCGACAAAGAAGCTTGGTGTAATCGATTTCAATGCCTAACTGCAAAGCAGCATAAAACAAATTAGAGCCGTCTATAAAAATAGCTACTCGACCTCTGTTTTCTAGAACTTGTTCTGGCGTAAATATTTCTTCGGTCTCTACTGGTTGATGATTTAACACGATTTTAATCCTCTGTTTTTAGAAAAAAGTTGGCTTTTATTTGTCAGACTTAAAACTGGCATTTGTACTGCCCCAAAATTTTTGTGCTATTAAAAAAAATGGGAATCTAATAGATGCTATTTCTTATGGTTCTAGTCGCCGAAAAACTGGCTGCGGTTCCCCCAAAGCTTGGTTTGCCTTTAAGCAGCCCCAGGAGGCGTGTTCTAGATATCTAGCGGAGTCTTGAATCCCTGCCCTGTCGTTAAAATCTGTTGAAAAACCGAGTTGCTGATAGATAGCAGTGCTAATATTAGGAACGACCGGCGACAAGAGATAAGCCGCTAATCTCACAGATTCTAAGACAGAATATAGAACTTCTGCCACGGCTTCTGTTTCTCCTTGCTTGTATAAAGTCCAAGGGGCTAAATCGTCAAGATACTTATTGCAAGCTTTCGCTAAAGCCAAAACATCCTCACAAGCTTTGCTGAAGGCAAGAGTCTGGTAAGCCTCAGCCACTCGATCGCCTAAATTAATGCCAATAGCTTTGAGAGGATGAGCCGCAGGCACATCTTCTCCATTGACATTAGGAACCTGCCCTTGGCAATATTTGAGAGCCATTTTTAAAGTTCGATTGAGCAAATTCCCCAAGTCATTAGCCAGATCTGCATTGAGGATATTGATAAATCGGGATTCCTTAAAATCTCCGTCCTGTCCGAATTCTATCTCTTTAAGAAAATAGTACCTAACCGCATCGGGACCGTACTTTTTAACTAATTCAACAGGATCTATGGTGTTACCCAAAGTTTTACCCATTTTTTTTCCATCTTTAGTTAAAAAACCGTGTCCGAATACGCGCCCTGGAAGCGGCAAATCTGCCGACATTAACATTGCCGGCCAATATACTGCATGGAAGCGCAAAATATCTTTGCCAATTAAATGCAGGTCTATAGGCCACCATTTTGATAAAGCATTCTCCAGAGTAGGTTCGTCGTCGGCATCTAATAAAGCCGTAACATATCCGAGCAAAGCGTCAAACCAGACATATAAAGTTTGCTCGGGGTCTGCCGGCACCGGAAAGCCCCAATCGAGATTGACTCGGGAAATCGAAAAATCTTGCAGTCCTTGGCTTACGAAACTCAATACTTCGTTGCGACGAGTCTCCGGTAGAATAAACTCGGGCCGTTCTTGATAGAGCGCTTCGAGTTTTTCTTGATATTTGGAGAGGCGGAAGAAGTAGTTTGGTTCGTCGCGCCATTCCACCTGTTGGTTAGTGTGAATGGGGCAGCGTTTTTCTGTTAATAATTCCCGTTCTTCCTTAAATTCTTCGCAGGAGACGCAATACCAACCTTTTTGTTGGTTGAGATAGATGTCACCTCGATCCCAGACTCGCTGAAAAAATTCTTTGACGATCTCCGAGTGGGCCTTAGCAGTCGTGCGGCTAAATCTGTCGTACTGAATATTGAGTAGCTCCCAGAGTTCTTCAAATCCTTGGACTATTAGATCGCAATGCTCCTGGGGCGATCGCTCGTTTTTCCGAGCTGTCCGCTCAATTTTCAGGCCATGCTCGTCCGTGCCGGTAATGCTCAATACCGACTTGCCCCGCAATCTCTCAAATCTACCTATAGCGTCAGCAGCCATAGTCGTGTAAGCGCTGCCAATATGAGGTAAATCGTTGACATAATACAGAGGCGTTGTAATTGCAAAGGTGTCTTTAGCTGTCTTAGTTGATTTCGTCATGGAAAATTAAACAGAAAATTAAACAGAAAATTATTTAAACTGGCTGGGATCGCCAAAATGCTTTCTTTGGAGGCCGGTCTGGGGTTGCCTGGGCGATCGCCATCTACTTCTATTGAGCAAGCTACCATTTAGAATAAAGCTATTGCCAATAGATGCGTAATTTCTCAAGCAAGTCTTAACCTTTTGAGTGTTAATCGTATTGTAGTTTACAATTCATAGCTGGCCAACCACCCTAAGTAACTCCCAATTAACGATGGCGACCTCGCAATCAGATAACATATTGCTTCTTTGGCGCGGGTTCCTAACGGCCCTCGGTACCAGGATGTTTGTTTACCACGAAAACCGAATTCCTAGAGAGGACGCGGTGTTATTGGTGAGCAATCATCGCAGTTTTATGGATCCCGTCGTGCTTAACGTAGCCGTCGATCGCCCTATTCGCTTTGCTTGTCACCACTACATGGGTCAAGTCCCAGTATTGCGCGAAGCAGTTCGAGGACTGGGATGTTTTCCCTTAGAAGAACCCGAACGCAGACAGCAACATTTTTTTAGACAGGCCACGGAATTGTTAAAGGCCCGCGAAATGGTTGGTATTTTCCCCGAAGGAGCCCGTCCCATGGTTGAATTTACTCAACCTAAGACTATAGGGAAGTTTTATAAGGGATTTGCTCACCTAGCATTGCGCTGCGAGGTAAGCGAACTAGCGATTTTGCCTGTGGCGATCGCTTCCAACACAGAAGAGCAGATTTCCTCCATAATACCTTTGAAGCTTTTAAGCTTGTTCGATCCAGACGAGCCACTATTCGACCGACCGGGATGGCATCCAGTCACCCTTTACAAACAAACAAATATTCTTATAGGGCGTCCCTATTGGATTAAACCGACCCATCGGGAACAATACCAAGGCAGACAAGCAAAAAAGGTGGTAGCTAGCATCACTGATTATGTAACTGACGAGATTGGGAGTTTGCTGGAAAAAGGATGTTTTTAATTAATAATTAATAATTAATAATTAATAATTAATTAAGCCGGCCTGATTAATAGGGAATTACCTAGATTGTAGGTCTTGGGGTTTACATAAATTATTTTTCTATTTCGGCCGCTCCAACTACTTAACCTAACGAGGCCCGGACTGCTAAAAAAGATTTATAGGAGAATATAATCTTAGCTAAATAATTATTACATATTTTTTACCCTAATTGAATGATGCAAGAATTATCTCAAAAAATTCATTTCCTCAGGCCTGTTCCCCCTAAATCTGATTTACCTTTATTAATCTTTTTGCCCGGTATGGATGGGACTGGTTTATTATTGCGATCGCAACTGTCGGATTTATCAAAAGCATTTGATATTCGTTGTTTGAGCATCCCCGGCGAGGATATGTCTTCCTGGGATCGCTTGGCGGAAGAAACTATAACTGCCATAGAGATCGAACGGGGATCGCTCAGACGCCCGGTGTATTTGTGCGGCGAGTCCTTTGGGGGCTGTTTGTCGCTGCTGGTAGCTTTGAGGGCACCAGAACTCGCAGAAAGGTTGATTTTAATTAATCCGGCTTCCTGTTTCCGACAGCAGCCATTAGTAAACTTGGGGCCTTATGTTACTAGATTGTTACCGAAAAATATTTATCCTTTATCATCTCTGTGGCTTTTGCCGTTTTTAGCTGCTTTAGAAAAGATCCGGACTGACGATCGCCAAGCCTTGCTAGATGCGATGCGATCGGTCCCCCAGAGAACTTCTGTCTGGAGACTGGAGTTACTGCGCTCTTTTTACGTTCAACCAAAGGAATTAGAAGCTCTCCAACTGCCTGTTTTGTTGATAGCTGGCGCCCGCGATCGGCTTTTGCATTCGGTATCTCACGCTAAACTTTTAGCTAAACACATTCCTAACACTAATACGGTAGTTTTACCTCGCAGCGGGCACGCTTGCTTGCTAGAAAAAGAGGTTAACCTTTACGATATCCTCAACGAACAATGGGGGATCGCGAATAAGGACGGCGATGTAAAAATGCAAATGACCTAGATTTTTTCAGGCAATGTTCAATTGTCTTTAGCAACAGCCCCACAATACCAGACTAAGAAAGCAAAAAAGACAAGGGAGAAATTCTCACCTTGTCTTTGTTTAGAGCGTCTTTATTCTAGACTTTTCTAATTAAGATTGAGCCACTTTTGAGCGTTGAGCCGTTGAACTACCCCAAACACTAAGAGGTTTAAAGTAATTCTGCGCTCGTCGATTAAAAACGGCTCTAGAGTTGTGGCCTTAGTACCGTTGTCAGCGCAGGAAAAAGCCCTTTGGCCTTTAATATCCTTTTTCGGGAAATAAACGTTGAACTGACGCTGACCGTTTTGAAACTTGCCCACTACTTGCCAACTCTCCTCAGAGGAATTCAAGCCAGCGATGGGTAGCTTTTGCTCGACTAAAGTCACTTCTAAATCGCTAACTCCCTCTTTGGCCAAGGCTTCTTGCAAAGCAGGCAGGTAATCCTGATGAATAAACTCCGCAAAAGGCTTATTTTCTACAGCCGGGGGCTTTTCTTTTTTCGCCTTAGCTGCTGGCTTTTTCTCTTCGCTTTTAGCTTTAGCTTTTTCTTCTTCTGCCATAGATCGCTCCTAGTTAGTTAGATTTCAGCGTAAGCCCGGTCCACTAGACTGCGAGCTAAGGTTTGAACGCCGGTATGTTCATAATAATTGGTTGTCATATCCAAAAACGCCGCGACGTAATCTAACTTGTCATCCGCAACGTCCATATAATTTTGCAGGCTATTAACGACCTTTCGAGGAGTCAAGTCGCGATCGGCGACAAAATCCCTCATCCACCCGGAAACGGAGGAAACAGATTCTCCGATAAAGCCGAACTTTGATTCGCGGTCTTCCCCTGGAATGTCTTCGCGCATATCGTTAAAGGCCTGGTGGTCTTCGAGGTCTTCGGGGGTCAGCTTTTCGAGCCAACCGAGAACTACCTCCACGAAATCCGGCCCCAGAGGAATCAAGCCATCAAAGCAAACTAGAGCGGCCATCCGCATCAGAGATGCTCCGCTGTATTCATCCACTAAAGATTTTACAAAGTCGCCGATGCTATCTCCTGGGATGCCGTTAATTTTGCAATAAGCCACTATCTCAGTTACTACTTTTAGGGATAGGTCGAGGGTTTGAAGTTTGTCAGCTTTCGGAGTGAGATTGCCGAGAAAGCCTAAAAAAGAAACATTGTCGGCGACTTTATCGGCCATTGCTGCGGTACCCAAAGCCCGGCCGGAACTGCTAATGGTTTGGTACATCCACATAGCCCGTTGATATCCCTCCGATTTGTCGTTGTAGAGATAAACGGCGCGATCGCCGATTTGCTGAATTAGCTCTTCGTCGTCTTCACCAGTGACGTTTTTAATGATATTTTCAAACCCCACCAGATTGTCCCATTCACCAGGAACTACAAAGTCCAGGGCGCGAAGGGCCTTAATCGTCATGTTATTGGTCGGTAGTTCGTCTGCTAATTCAAAGATTGGTTTGCTCATTTGAGATTCCTTTTACTATTGGGGTCTAAAGATTGTGTGTCTAAAAATAACTGTAGAGAGATGCTATTAGCAACTCTCTACAGTTATTTATTTAATTGTTTTAGTTGAGTCGGGCAAGACCGTTAAGATCGAATTTCTGCAGCCAAGCTTCGCGATCGCTATGGCTGAAAGAAGGATTTCGAGATTGGACTTTTACCTGGAAGCGATTGTCAACCAAAACCACAGTACCATTTTTGCCTTGGGCCACTGCTGGATAACCGCCTATTCTTTGGCTGGCGCTCTGAAATTTTTGAGCGGCACTGGGGTTGCCTACGGTATCGCTAATCGATAGCATGGCCACATCCTGTCCGTTTTGTTTCAATGTGGCTTGAGCAAAGCCTCGTTTTTCCTGAACGTACACGCGCTCAAACCCGCCTCCCGATGGAGGGAAGAATTTATTAAACTGACCGCCAGCAACTTCTTGTTTGTTTTGCTGGGCCATTTCCCGTTGAGCGGACCTTTGGGTGCTTTGCTGTTGAGCATTGTCGAATCGGGAAGTTGACGAACCACCGCCACAAGCTGAAACCAGCAATAATACTGATATTAGTAGGGGGGCTAGAATTTTTGGCCAACGACTAAAAATCATCTTTTTCTCCTAAAGAGTGTATCTTGTTACAATTTTGACTTAAACTTGGGCGTTTTGTGTTTTGAGAGTAGAGATTGGCCCGCGCAGCTTTGAGTAGTAATTGGAAAATATAGCCGCTCTGGTTTGAGGCATTATCTCTGATTCGATCCAAATTTTCTCCAAAAACTACTATAACTGCAAATA
>CALKCV010000515.1 GCA_938083405.1 uncultured Microcoleaceae cyanobacterium
TACTACCTACTCCCACAAAATTCCTCTCTTGTTGCGGTTCGATATTAGAACTTTCCCGCTCTGGATTTACAGGAGTATTGCCATTAGCTGCGATCTTACCAAAAAACGCCGTAGCTCTATCGCTCCAAAGCGTAACTCGCCCCCCTTCGCCAAAAAATGAATTAGCTTCGATGGCCGTATTCTCATCTACATAAAGGCGATCGGCACTAAACCCCCTTTCCGCGTCCAAATAACCGCCGCCAATACGAACGTTACCCGCTAGATAAGCTCCCGAGGCATTAATATTAGCATCAAACAGCCCTATTTTCTCGCCTAAAATATTTACTCTCCCCCCGGAAGGAAGAGAATTTTCGACAGAAGAAACATCCACCGAACCGGAGACGATCGCCGTTCCTGGTTCGTCGGGGATAACCTGCTCGGAAGCGGTTAAAAATACGCGATCGCCTTCTACAGTTATACCCGTTGCCGTTTCTACCCTTTCGCTACCCCCAGTGGTTAGTAATTCTGGCAAAGATAGAGGAGAAAATATTTCTGTTTCGATGTCTGTTTCGATTTCTGTTTCTGTTTGAGCAGATTCCCTAGTGGCTAATTCTGCATCTATAGCTTCTAATTCCAGATTCAATAAATGCCCGTCTTGACTGATGCGAACGACATTTTCTCCGGGAATTGCCGCAATAGTAATTTGACCTCCAGGGCTAGAAATCCTACCCGTATTAATAACCTTACCGCCGATTAAAAGTAAATTTTCTCCCGCTGCAACTGCCAACTCCCCCCCATTAACGATCGCCCCTGCCGGCGACCTGGGGAAGGAAAAACTGGTGGGAACTCCGTTTAATGCTTCGTAATCGACGTTACCGAAAGCATCGAAGGAACCAAAACTAAAACCAATGCCAGAGGCCGCAGTCGCCACAAACGAACCAGGGACATCTAATCTAGCATTTGCCCCGAAGACGATACCGGCGGGATTCATGATAAAGAGGTTAGAATTGCCCCCCGTGACCTGGAGAAGCCCGTCGATGGCAGACGGAGCCCCGCCGTTAACCCTAGTGAGGATGTTTTGTACGCTCGGGCTCGATACAAAATTTACTGTTTGATTTTGTTCTATATTAAACTGAGTAAAACTATGAAAAAGATTGCTCCCATCCGGCGATCGCCTGCCTCCCGTTACCTCCAAGCCCGTCGGGTTCCCTTCAGTTTGGCCGCCGATAGGAGTAACTATTGTTGCGGTGGAGTTTTCTTCGGGAAGGATCGGTTGTGCGACAGCTATTTTCGAGAACGAGAAAACGGGCAAAGGAATATTTATTCCTTCCCCTGTAGCTTCGTTCCGCTTTGGCACAGACGCCCGGGAAACGTCTAACATCCAAAACCCTGCCAGAGGAACTGCCGCTAGCATCCGAAGCAGGTTATTTGCGGCTGCATGGGTCATCAGTTTTTCCTATCTTTTATTTATTATTACCACAAAGTATTATTTTTGTCAAGGCATCGAAGGGTTTAGGAAATATTTCTTTAGACTTCTTGCATAAATCTAGTATTTTTACCGACCTCCACCCTGGAACGAAAAGACGGGGAATAATTGCACCCGCTACCTAATCCGTTACGAAATTGCCCGACTGTTGTTTTCTAATGTAATGCCAAATCCCCGAGATTGGCTACTATTGTATCCACAATTGAAAGTAAAAAATCATTAAGTTTTATGCGCCTAATAGGTGTTACTGGCGGTATTGGCTCTGGTAAAACTACGGTTTCCAATTATTTAAAAGAAAAATATCAATTACCGATTTGGGATGCGGATATTTACGCTCGCCAAGCAGTGGAGATAGGTTCGCCGATACTAAACGAGATTTTAGATCGCTACGGCTCGGATTTAGTCTTGTCTGACGGAAATTTGAATAGGCCGAGATTGGGAGAAATAGTTTTTAACCTACCAGAGGAACGTCGATGGTTAGAAAAGCAAATTCATCCTTATGTGCGCGATCGCTTTGCCCAAAATATTGAGAAATTGGCCTCGATTGGAAGTCGGGGGTCAGAGACCCGAGGGCCAATGGCATCTTTCGATGGTCCCACAGCAGTATTAGCGGTCCCTTTATTGTTTGAAGCGCAGATGACAGATTTAGTAACGGAAATTTGGGTAGTTTACCTTCGGCCACCCAAGCAAATAGAGCGACTGATGCTGCGCGATCGCCTCACCAGAGAACAAGCAGTCGCTCGAATAAACGCTCAAGTGTCTTTAGAAGAGAAGCGCTCTTTAGCAGACGTAGTTTTGGATAATTCCTCCACCCCACTCGCTCTGCTGGAGCAGGTCGATTTAGCAATTGCGAAAAAAGTGGGTGGCTGAAACAATTTCTCTGCTATTTTGTCAAGATAAATAAGAGCAAACCCTGAGATATTAAGGACATTTTTGCGATTGGTCGTAATAGCGCTACGAACGAGCGATCGCTACATTTGTGGGACCGTAGCTTTTTTATCCTGAAGATTGAATTATATCTGCGTATCAAGAAGTAGAAACTCTGATACGGACACTTCCTATGCACTTAATTACTTCTCTCTTGCTTTCCGGCATATTACTAATTAGTCTCGCTGGTAAATTTCAAAACTTTGATACTGGCAGAGCTACATCCGATGCCAACAACCTCGATAACAGCGAATTATTAACCGAACGGGGTAGCGGACGGGACGAACAAAAGCAAGCGCCTACGTTAGAACAGGAAGTTGACGCATAATCTTCTCCTGCAGTCTTTCTTAGGTCCCACAACTACTTCAAAGGATAAAAATCCGCTTCATTACCTCTTTTTAAGCGAGCTTTCAATCGTCTCGGCCCACAGCTATAAGTCTGAAACAAGATCGGACTTATAGCTTTTTAGTATGGGCTTTTTAGCATTTTTTAAAAGGGTGAATTACCAGCCGGATTTAAAAAATATTAGATTTCTTCCCGATGAAAGGCTCTGGCTGAGGAATTATTTAAAAATTTAACAAGTAGAAAAATGTTTAAATATTCCATCGCCTTCGTCTTGCCTATTTCTCTTTTAGCAGCCTTCAGTATTTTTTCTCCGAACCTAGGAGGAGAAAATCGTACCAGTCAGCAAGATCGCTTAGATGCCGACAGAGGAATAACCGTGGCTACAAATGCAAATGAGGCTCCCATTCTACCCGGAGATGACCGCTCGGACAGTTCCACCGAGAGGACTTAAGGAAAAACCCGTTTGCTCGATCGCTCTGGCAAAAATTCGAGCAAAAATAAGCGAGCGCAGCGTTTATACGAACGCCGCGCTCGCTTTTAGTATTAAATAACATTTTTGCTCGTTACAGTCTTTGGTAGTGGGTCGCCATTCG
>CALKCV010000516.1 GCA_938083405.1 uncultured Microcoleaceae cyanobacterium
CTAATGTTGGGTTGCGCTGCCGCTCCACCCAACCTACATAATACTAAACCAACAATCCTAATGTTGGGTTGCGCTGCCGCTCCACCCAACCTACTAATAGTATTTTTCCGCCATCAGGCGAAGGTATTTTATCAAAAACCGGGTTTCTGGGATACCGACAAATATTCCCGAGGGAAATGATGTTACAAGTTAAATAATTAAGCTCAAAAATAATCTTATGAAAACCGAAGAAACAAATAATAACAAATCCCCCCATCATGCAGTCATAATCGGCGGCGGATTTGGGGGACTTTATGCGGCGAAAGAATTGGGAAGGTCGGATGTTAAAGTGACTTTAATTGATAAAAGAAATTTCCATTTGTTTCAACCATTGCTTTATCAGGTGGCGACGGGGAGTTTGTCGCCTGGTGATATTGCCTCGCCGTTGCGGGGAGTTTTAAAAAATAATAAAAATGTTACGGTTTTGCTTGGGGAAGCCATAGATCTTAAGCCAGAGGAAAATAAGTTAGTCTTGCGCGATCGCGACTTAACTTACGACAGCTTAATTGTCGCTACGGGAGTAAAAGATTTTTACTTCGGCAAGGACGAGTGGGAAGAGAAAGCACCGCCGTTAAAGACTGTAGAAAATGCCTTGGAAATGCGCAGGCGAATTTTAGAAGCATTTGAAGAAGCGGAAAAAGAAAGCGATCCTAGAAAACGACGAGCTTTGCTGACATTTGTTATCGTCGGAGGCGGGCCGACTGGAGTGGAATTAGCCGGTGCTTTGGCGGAGTTAGCTTATAAAAAATTCAAGCCAGATTTTAGGAATTTCGATACTGGCGAGACGCGAATTTTTTTAGTAGAAGGAATGGAAAGAGTCTTGCCACCTTTCGCACCAGAATTATCCGCCAAAGCAGAAGCGGGTTTGAGGGAGTTGGGGGTAACGGTACGGACCAAGAGTTTGGTGACAAATATAGAAGATGGTAAGGTGAGCGTCCGGAGCGGGGAGGAGACTGAGGAAATAGAAGCTGAGACGGTGTTGTGGGCTGCAGGAGTGAAGGCATCCGGTATGGGAAAGGCGATCGCCTCTCGGACGGGGGCGTCAGTTGACCGGGCCGGGCGAGTGGTGGTAGAAAAGGACTTGAGCGTCCCCGGTCATCCGAATATTTTCGTCATCGGAGATTTAGCAAATTACCCCCACCAGGGAGAAAAACCCCTGCCAGGAGTTGCCCCCGTAGCCATGCAACAAGGGTGCTATGCGGCCAACGTCATCAAAAAGCGACTTAAAAATCAAACTCTGCCGACTTTCAAGTATATTGACTATGGCAGTTTAGCCGTCATCGGTCGCAATCGAGCGGTGGTTGACTTAAATTTCTGGCGTTTTTCTGGTTTTTTGGCTTGGATAGTTTGGGTATTTGTCCACATCTACTACGTCATCGAGTTTGATAATAAATTAATCGTGATGATTCAGTGGGCCTGGAGTTATTTTACCCGAGACGGCGGCGCTCGTTTGATTACTGAAAAACCGTCGCAGAGGTAATTAACAATTAACAATTAACTGCTCTAATATTGGGGTGTTTTTCTGCTGGTTAGCTAGCTAATAAAAACTTCTAAAAACTAGCTATTGAAAATAACAAAGCTTTGAGGAAAGCATCAATCGTAAAGAGGCTAAATTAGAAATATGGTTAGCAGACTTTTAGACGGACGTTATCAGATCCTTGAAGTCATAGAATCAGCAGAATTTGGCAAAACTTATCTGGCAAAAGATACTCGGCTCCCTGGGGAGCCGCGATGTTTTGTCAAACACCTGCAACCAGGAAATTTAGATCCTGGTCTAATTAAGGGGACCCGCAGCCGATTTCAAAAGGAAGCCAAGGCTTTAGACAAGCTTTCTCAACACGATCGAATTCCCGTACTTTACGCTTATTTTGAAGAAAATAAGGAATTTTATTTAGTAGAATCTTATATTACTGGAACTTCATTAGATAAGGAGATAGTAGCAGGTAAACCCTTGCCGGAAGAAAAAGTAATCGAGATTTTAAATGAAGTTTTAGAAGTTTTAGTTTTCGTTCATGGGAATGGGGTAATTCATCGAGACCTAAAACCAAGCAATTTAATCCGACGCGACACCGATGACAAGTTAGTGCTAATTGATTTTGGTGCGGTTAAAGAGCTCAACGGTCGTCAAGGTAAAAGTCCGCGAACGGTGAGAATTGGCACTATGGAATATATGCCGATCGAACAGTTTGAATCTAACCCCCAATTAAACAGCGATATTTATGCTTTAGGGATGATTGGTATTCAGGCACTAACTGGTTCGCGTGCTGAGGAATTATCAAAACTTAAACAATTTACAAAAGCCGGCAAGCGAGAGATTATTTGGCGTCATTTAACGGTGTGTTCTCCGGGGCTAGTAGAGATTTTAGATAAGATGGTCTGCTACGATTACCACGATCGCTACCAGTCTGCTGCTGAAGTTTTAGCGGCTCTAAAAACATTAAAAGATTCCCCGAAATTAGCGATCGATAAAAGAATGACTTATCGACAAGAATTAGTGCGTCTTTCTTCTCACCGAGGAGATATTTCTGTGGTGGGTAGAAAAATATTGGACGCGCTGCGAGATAGTTTAGAAATGGATAAAGAGGAGGCAGACGATATCGAAGATGAGGTTTTAAATCCTTATAGAAAATATCGACAAAAAGGAGAACGATACGAACAAACTTTATTGGAAGCTATTAATAAAGATGGATATCCTTTTAGTAAAGAAACCCGCGAAGAATTAATTCGCTTTCAGCAACTTCTCGGAGTTTCCGATGAAGATAGCGTTTTAATAGAAGAGCGATTGGCTCCTAAATCTTTAGATGTAAAAGTTAAAAAGATAGTTCAAAAAATTCGGGAATCTCAGTTTGCTTTGAACTGGCAAAGGGATCAAACTAACGAGTTGGCTATTATAAAGTCCCCGTCACGGTTGCTACCGATTAATATTTATAATAATTCTCGAAGGTCGCGGCGGCGAAGAAGTTTCCCCTCTTGGCAATGGTGGTTTCTGGGGATAAGTATTGGCTTACTTTTAGCTTCAATAGCTGCCCTTTATGTTCAATTGCAAAATTTACAAGAAAGAGTGCGTTTAGAAAAAGAGCAGCAAGAGCAATTAGCCAAAGATGCCGGAGAGTTGGCTGTAATTAATGATTTTCATACTAATAGAAATTACGATCGCTGCATCGAAACAGCAGCAGAAATCCCCGAAACATCGAGTAAATTTGTCGAAAGTCAAGACTTATTGCAAGAGTGCCAAGAGGCTCTTAATTGGAAAAATGCCGATGTTCAAGAATTAAGCGACAATTATGGAATAGTCAGAAAGGTGGCTTTTAATCCTCAAGGAGAAGTAATTATTAGCAGCGGCAAAGATAATCCAGTTCAATTTTTAGAATTGCCTGAGGGTAAGGCGAGGGAAACTTTTGTTGGCGATTCATCTCCTATTTGGTCTTTTGATGTTAACTTCAACGACGGGCAAAAACTTGTTGCTGGTACTTACGATTGGCGGCTAATTCTTTGGGATTTAGAAACGGAAGAGTTTTTGTTTTCTTTAGATCATTACGGTCCGGTTTGGTCGGTGGCTATTAGCCCGGATGGGAACACTACGGTCACTGGCAGCGGGGATTCTATAGTAAGAATTTGGGATACAGACAGCGGTATTCTGATTGACGCTCTTTATTATCATTTTGATATAATTTATGCGGTGGCGATCGCTCCAGACGGTAAAACTTTTGCTACTGGCAGCGAGGATACTACTATTAAAGTTGTGGATTTAGAAACGAGTTATTTAATTTATTCTTTGGATGGTCATACGGAAGGTGTCAGAACTTTGGCTGTTAGTCCAGATTCTACTAAATTGGTCAGCGGCAGTTATGACGATACTATTAAAATTTGGAACCTAGAAACGGGACAATTAATTAATACTCTAAACGAGCATTCTAACGATATAATTTCTGTTGCTATTAGCCCGGACGGTCAGTTTATTGCTAGCGGCAGTAAGGATAAGACGGTGAAGATTTGG
>CALKCV010000517.1 GCA_938083405.1 uncultured Microcoleaceae cyanobacterium
TTTTGAGCCTCATCCACATCCAAATCCGCCACCTGAAGCAATCGCAGCAAGATATTTTCTACATCCTCCCCCACATAACCAGCTTCAGTCAAAGTCGTAGCATCTGCCACAGCAAAAGGGACATCCAGCAAATCTGCCAAAGTTTGAGCCAATAGAGTCTTGCCGCAGCCAGTCGGGCCAATTAGCAAAATATTAGACTTTTGCAATTCCACATCATCCTTAGAAGCCTGGCCGTTATTTTTAGTATCGAGAAAGCTAAGGCGCTTGTAGTGGTTATAAACCGCCACCGACAAAACCTTTTTCGCCTCTTTTTGACCGATAACGTGGGTGTCTAGATAATTTTTAATCTCTCTCGGCTTAGGAATTTTATTTGGGGAGAGACTCTTAGAGCCATTACGTCGCCTTTGGGGAGAAGGGGCCGGGCGCGGCATTGGCGGTTGTGGGCCTATAGGGTTGGAGTCAAATAACTCCTCATCTAAAATTTCATTGCACAACTCAACGCATTCATCGCAAATATATACCCCCGGCCCCGCGATTAATTTGCGGACTTGCTCTTGAGACTTGCCACAAAAGGAGCATTTTAGATGGGAGTCGTATTTTGACATAGGTGCCTCTTATTACACTGCAGCGACAGACTCTCCCGGTATAGGAAGACCTTGTCTGGTTATCACCCGATCTACTAATCCGTAGTCCTTAGCTTCTTGGGCCGACATAAAAAAGTCGCGATCGGTATCAACTTCTATTTTTTCTAAAGGTTGGCCCGTATTTTGGGCTAACAATTCATTCAGCTTGCGTTTATGATAAAGGATTTCTTTAGCTTGAATCTCAATATCTACCGCTTGACCTTGTGCCCCGCCCAAAGGCTGGTGAATCATAATTCTAGAACTAGGCAGAGACATCCGTTTGCCCTGTGCCCCAGCGGCCAAGAGAAAAGCGCCCATACTAGCCGCCAACCCATAACATATTGTAACCACATCCGGGCGAACCTGCTGCATGGTGTCATAAATAGCCATTCCCGCCGTTACCGAACCCCCTGGAGAGTTGATATAGAGTTGAATATCTTTTTCTGGATCTTCGGCATCCAGGAACAACATTTGGGCTGTAATGGTATTGGCTAGGTTGTCATCTACTTGAGTTCCCAGAAAAATGATTCGTTCGCGCAGCAGGCGGGAATACAAATCGAAGGCCCTTTCCCCCATCCCTGATTGTTCCACAACCATAGGGACGATATTAGTGGGACCGGAGTACACCTGCGAATTTTGATAGCTGGAAATCTGATAGTTGTCGCGCTGAGATATAACCATAGAATACTGACGAGCTTTTAACTTTATTTGGCCCAAACTCAGGACTTTTTTGTCCTTCTGGTTCCTTATTCCTATTATTATGCCTTAGATTTGTTAATTTCGCCGCAGGCGGTTTGCCGCAAGCGGTAGGAACACAGAAGTTACTCTCTGAGCCTCCCACCGCAGACTCTAAAGTTCTACTCGGCGGAAATTACTTCTACTTCTGCTGCCTCAGCGGGAGAATCTCCACTTGCAGAAGTTTCCTCAGAGCTTTCGGAACTTACCTCTTCTACTTCTTCGGCGGGCTCTTCGGACGCAGTTAGAGTTCCTTCTGGCACTAATTCAATCTTCGCCCGTTCTTCTAGCCATTTGATTGTCTTTTTCTCGATCAGGTCGTTTTTTAATACTTCCCGCAACCGATCTTCATCTATTTGTTGACCTTCTAGTTCTTTTTTCAACTTAACAGCTTCCTCTTCTATTTCTGACTCTTCTACAGAAATAGATTCCCGTTTAGCTACTTCTTTTATAGCCAATGCCTTTTTCAATTGTTCGACTGCTTCGGGGCGAGCTTGCTCTCGCATTTGGGGTAGAGCTTCGCTGGTAAACAATTGCTTGACATCTATCCCATATTGACTTAATTCCATTGCCCTTTGAGTCAATATTTGATTGACCTCATCCTCAATCATGCTTTCTGGAATTTCCACATCCAGAACCTTCACCAGTTCCTCTACTATTACCTTCGCTTTATTGGCGTCAGTTTGGCTATCTGCCGCTTCTTGAAACTGCTTTTCTAGAGACTCTCTCAATTCGGCTAAAGTCTCGAATTCGCTCGCTTCTTCTGCAAATTCATCATCCAGTTCTGGTAGCTCTTTCTCCTTTATTTCCTTCATGGCGACCGGGAAAATAGCTTTTTTACCAGCTAATTTTTCCTCGCTATAATCATCTGGAAAATCAGCATTAATTTCCTTAGTTTCGTCAGAATTCATGCCTATAATTCCATCGATAAATCCAGGAATAAAAGCGTCTTTTTTCAGTTCTACTTGATAATCTTCTATGGTCTCAAAAATCGTTTCTCCTTCTTCTCCTTCTACCTCGGGAGCCAACTTGCCGCTATAGTCGATGATAACTACATCTCCTTCCCGGGCAGGTCTTCCCTCCACAGGCACCAAAGTCGCCAACTCCAAGCGACGTTCTTCGAGATATTTATCTACCTTGGCAGGGTCGTATTTTACTTCCTCGGCCTTTATCTCTAAGCCAGTGTAGTTCTCAATTATGGCTTCGGGCGGCACATCGACCTTAGCGGAGAAAAACAACTCTTTCCCCGGTTCAAAATCTTTTAATAAATCGTCAAACTCCGAACGCAATTCAAATTGGCCGATGGCGTTAACGTCCTCTAGTTCTCTTACTTTTTTGAGACTATCCTGGATAGCTTCGTCTAAAGCCATGGCCTTCAGGTAATTTTGTCCCACACGTTGGATCAAAATTTGCCTTGGGACTTTGCCTTTGCGGAACCCAGGAATATTCGCAGTACGGGTATATTTTTGAATTACTCGCTCGTAGGCATTTTTGGAGAGCTCTGGGGGAATTTCTATTTCTAGGCCAATTTGGCTTGCTGGAAGTTTTTCCTGGGTAACTTTCATCGATTTTTCTGCTTCTATGTAAATTATTTGTTCGGGTTCCTTAATGGATCGGCAACATTTGCGTCTATATCCATAATTGGGCATTGAGAGCGATACTAACACAATCCAAGGTTTGTCTGTTTGCCATAAATCAACTTTTTTTCTTGGTGTAGCTTGACCTTTGGCAGTTTTAAAACATACTGTTTTCTGTTTTTCCTTTTATAATGATTTAATACTAACTGCCAACGATTTTTTTAATGTCCTGGCCATAGCTATTTTGGGCCAAAGATTGCATTTCGGATAACTGGCCTAAAGTTGGAGAAAAAAGTACATGGCCATAAAATGAAAGATTACTCGTGATTTGTCATAGCTTGCCGAGCTTGAGTAAGATAGGGATGCACCCGGTTCATCTCCATGCACCCAGGGCAAACTAGATTTATTGACAAACAAAAGAAAGATGCAACTAAAGCTATTTAACAAGAAATTATTAATAAAAATTAGATAGGTCTTAACTACTAAAAACTATTATTAACTAAAATTAAGGAGGACAAAAATTTGCCCCAATCCTATAGAGTAGCAATCCTGGGAGCAACTGGAGCAGTAGGCACAGAGTTGCTAGAACTGCTACAAAGTCGTAACTTCCCGGTTTCAGATTTAAAACTATTGGCATCTAAGCGTTCCGCAGGTAGCACTTTAGAATTTAAAGGAGAAAAACTGGTAGTAGAAACAGTAGCTCAAGACTCTTTTAAAAATGTAGATTTAGTCCTAGCCTCAGCAGGAGGCTCTACCTCAAAAGAATGGGCTCCAAAAGCAGTAAAAGCTGGTGCTGTAGTAATTGATAATTCCAGCGCCTTCCGCATGGAACCAGAAGTGCCTCTGGTAGTCCCAGAAGTAAATCCCCAAGCGGCAGCCTCCCACCAAGGTATAATTGCCAATCCTAACTGCACGACCATTTTAATGACTTTAGCAGTTTGGCCGCTCCACCAAGTCCAACCAGTCCAACGGATGGTTGTGGCAACTTACCAATCTGCTAGCGGTGCCGGGGCCAGAGCAATGGAAGAAATGAAAGCTCAGGCCAGATCGATTTTGCAGGACGAAACTCCGAAAACAGAAATTTTTCCCTATCCATTGGCCTTTAATTTATTTCCTCATAATTCTCCCCTAAACGATGGCGGATACTGTCAAGAGGAAATGAAAATGGTGAATGAAACTCGTAAAATATTTGACAGTAACGAGATAAGAATTACAGTAACTTGCGTCCGAGTACCAGTAATAAGAGCCCATTCCGAAGCAATTAATTTAGAATTTTCTT
>CALKCV010000518.1 GCA_938083405.1 uncultured Microcoleaceae cyanobacterium
GGCGAAATAACTTTCAGTTTCGTAAGCTTCGACTATTTCTGCCCTGGGGCAGCCTTCTACTTCTACTTGAGCGAGGAGTAAGCGATCGCCCGTTTGTTGCTCGCCGAGAAATTCTGGAGTAGAAGCGATCGCCCGGACTCCGGGAACCAGTAACCCAAACAAAGCCATAGCTACCGCAGCAGTTATTTTTAATTTCCGAAAAGACTCAATCTTTTTTTTAGACATCATGGCTTGCAGATTTTATACCAACAACTTCATATTAGCAAATGTTTTTGAGGTGTCAAAGGTGGTTTGATATTTTTCGTTCGTAGTAAGGACTTTAGTCCTGCAAAAAATCCGTTCGTAGTAAGGACTTTAGTCCGGGTGCATCTCAAGCAATGAAGAAAGCCAAAATTTAAACGTTTTTTGTAGAACAGGCGTCTCGCCTGTTATCCGGTTAGTTGTCAGTTGAGCAACGTTCCAACGTTCCGACTGACAACTGACAAAAATCAATGATTTTTGGGTTTTTTGACAAATATGGGATGCTCCCCTTTAGTCCTGCAAAAATCCAGATAATAATGCACTAAAGTCGAATGCCACAAACAAGCATTTTTACGGGTGCATCTCAATTTTGAATAAAACAAAAAGAATTGATTTTTTGGTATTTTTACAAATATGAGATGCTCGCCATTTTTACTGCTTGCTAATGCCCTTAGTAAATTCCCTCATCGCTTCGAGTTGGGTCGGCATTTTCGCGCAACGGGCCAATAATTCTAAATCTAATCCTGGCAATAGTTCGCTGCGGGAAACTCGTTCGTATTCTTCACCCCGAAAATGATAAACCGAAAGCTCGTTATTTTCCCAAAACCAAACTTCTGCAATGCCAAAGCGCTTATATTTTTTTAATTTAGCTTTACCGCCAGAAGTAATAGCCACTTCTATTGCTAAGTCTGGATGAGCTTTTTTTTCTCCTAGATAATAAGATTCGTCCGGCTCGAAAGACACTTTTTTAGTTTGATTTTCGCGAGTGGCGCTGCCTACAGGAATAAAATTAATTCCTTCTTGAAAAAAGTAAATCTCAAGCAAAATAGCGATCGCCTTTTTCAGTATTTCATGTGTTTCTCCAGTTGTCATAAATTCCACTACTCCATCTAAATAAGATATCTTCAACCCAGGCACGTTTTCCATGACCGCTTGAATTGCTTTAAATTGCGGCCAGTCGTGACGACCGGGTAAAATAAATTGTCGTTCTGTAACGGGTTTGTTTTCTATTATTAATCGAGCTGTCATAGGTTTTATCCTCTCAGATAGGAGGTTAACTCTCAACTCCACCGAAATTAATTTTTAAGTTCCGAGGGTTGGCTTTATCTATTTTAGCAGTTGCCGAACAAATGGAACGCAATATCCTTTTTTGGGTAGAGACTCTCCTTAAAAAGGTAATAGAGGCGATCGCCACGAACATTCTATCGGCTATTTCAAAATCTTAAAAAAATATAAAAAAAATCTCGCTATAGACGGCAACAGAGGTATAGTGATGTTGCTTTAAAAAAAGAAAAAGTTAGCCTTATGAAACCAAAAACGGTATTACTAACTGTCTTAGGAGCGATCGGGTTGGTTGTATTACCTACTAACAGGCCCCTACAGGCAAACCCTATGGAATCAAAAAGCGCGATCGCGCCGTCTGCCAACGAGCTATTATTAGCTCAAGAGCCATCCACCGATATCTATCAGCAAGCCAAAGAAGAACTATCCGGCGATTTCTACGTCTTGTACAGAATCATCGAACGGGTAGCCAGAGCCAACGGCCTCGACGAAAGACCGTGGCGAATAACGATCGTACCAACATACGATATTAATGCCTTTGCTACAGAAGTTAACTTAATTGCGATGCATACCGGCATCATGGACCAGTTAGCCGGGGATGCTTCCGCATTAGCCTGTATAGTTGCTCATGAAATGGGGCATCACGTCGAACGCCATATCGCTCTGGGTCCCGCTGAAAAAGTAGCCCTAATTGAGGAAATCGAAGCCGAGGCCCAAGAGCAAGTAGAAGCAGAATTGAAAGATGCCAAAAGCGATGCCAGAGGCAGCGCCATTGGCGGTGCAGTTGTCAGAGGAGTTTTAGGCGGCACTATCGGCAGGGCAGGAGGTCGAGCTTTAGAAAATGAAAGCCGCCAAAGAATGAACAGAGCCGAAGAACGAGTCCGGGAAATAGTCGAACAAAAAGAGCAAGAATTAGAAGAGCGTCTGGCTGAAGATAGCCAGCGACGAGAGTTTGAAGCAGATCGCTCCGGTTATATGTATTCGGTGCAGGCAGGTTTTGAAGCGGAAGGGTGTTTGAGAGCAATGGAAGTTTTAGCCAGGACTCCAGGAGCGGAGTTTGATACCACTCATCCAGCAACCCGAAGAAGAATAGAAGCACTCGAAGAGTTGGCAGTGGAGCATCCACCAGCAAAATTGTCTCAAAAGGGCGATGCTCTAATATCTGCGACGCAACCCTTAACTTACGATCTCTCTCAAGATGGCGTTTCCTTAAGGATTAATTCAGTTCGCGGCGGCTCTACTGGAGACAATTTAGAAGAAATGTTTGATTAGGTTGCTTTGTCAAAAAACAGCCCCAGAGCCATCGTCGGGTGCGTCTCAATTGTTGGGTGAATTTCAGCTACCCCGATGCACCCATCGATTTTTGGTACTATAATCGATTCAAACAATTATTATTAGTCTTTACAGTGGAGGGCAATCTAGGTGACTAGAACCAAGTCATCCCAAGCAAATAGCGCGGGACAAGGGCCGGAAATAAAAAATCTATTTTCTAAATGGCCGAAATCCAACTTGCTGCGACGTACCGCAGCAACGATGGCCCTATTAACCCTCAGCGTGGGATGCGCCCCACCCCAAGAGCCACGGGCAAGCAACTGTCAGCCCTTGGATATGGCTGGTTTGGAGGCAGCTAAAGCAGAATCAACCCCACAGTCGGCCAATAATTCGGGGGAGTGTCTCAATGGAGACTGCGATTTTAACAAACAAGCAAAACAAGCAAAAAAATCCTATCAACCCGCCAGCGCCGATGGAAAGCAGTTGGCTTCGACGAACTGCGCTAGAATAGACCCCTTTAACGAGTCGGTAAAATATGCCCTGCAAGGTTCTCGGTTAGCTCAGTCGGCAGTAACGAAGGAAGACTGGGACGAGGTAGCTGCCCAATGGGTACAAGCGGTGGCGTGGATGCAGGCAGTACCGCCCAACAGCCCCAAACGGGCTTTTGCGGAGAAAAAGGTCCTAGAATATATGAGAAATCTGGCTTATTCTCAACAAAAAGCCGCCGAAGCTAGGGCGCAAATTCCTTCTTTTAATAGCGACCTGCTCGATCGCCAATTAGAACTATATCTCTCGTATATAGAAACTATTGGCACCCCGGACGTATTAATCGTAGGCAGTTCCCGGGCAGTGCAAGGAGTAGATCCTGCCCAGATGCAGCAGGTATTAGCAGGGCGAGGCTTATCGGGCTTGAAAATATTCAACTTCGGCATCAACGGCGCTACTGCCCAAGTGGTAGATTTCCAACTCAGAAAGCTGCTGACTCCCGACCAACTGCCAAAACTGATTATTTGGGCCGATGGGGTGCGGGCTTTTAATAACGCTAGGGTGGATAAAACTTATAACGCGATCGCCTCCTCCGAGGGCAGCAGACTCCTGGCAGCGGGCATCCGCCCCCAACTACCTTCGAGCGAATACTATTATAACGCTCGATGCTATCAATTCCCCTCCTCCTGCAACGACTTTTTATCTCAAAAGTTGCCTTATTCCTTACCATCAAAAGAGTTACTCTCGCCGGCTTTTGCTGGCGAGTATTCAGAAGTGGCTATTAGTAACGATTCTTCTGGAGGTCAAAAAACAGAAAGCTTCGTGCTAGAGAGTAGCTCCAGTATTCCCATAAACCCGGTTTCCGATGGGGAAAATATAGATAGCCAGAAACCGGGTTTCTCGATCGCCTCTGGGGAACCTCTGTTAGTGGCAGAGGCAACTCTCGAAGAAATAGCTCGGGCCATCGATGCAAACGGCTTTTTGTCCGTATCCACCCGCTTCAACCCTTCTAGTTACTATCGCCGCAGGCCTTACGTTGCCGGTAGATACGATCGCGACTATGCGGGACTTTATCTGGGAGGGAGGCAGGGGGAAGCTTTGAGGTCTGTATTGGAGTTTGTTAACTCTCGCGGCATTCCTTTGGTATTTGTGAATTTGCCCCTGACCGATGGTTATTTAGACTCGGTGCGTTGGTCTGCGGACAAGCAGTTTGCCTGGTGGATGCAGGGTTTTGCTAACCGATATGGATTTAATTTTATTAACTTAAATTTATCTACTCAGTTAGCCAGAAACGATTATTTCGTAGATCCAAGCCATCTCAATCGTTATGGGGCAAGGGCTGTAGCTCGCACTCTGGCAAGCGATCGCTCTATTCCCTGGCCGAGATAGGGCGGCACGAAAAAGGCAGAGTAGCGCATCTAGCCTAAAATGGTGAGTAAAACATGCATGATGAGAGGCCGTGTTCGTAGTAATCGCTAAAGCGATTCATCGATATAAATCGCTAAAGCGATTACTACTGTTCTACGGGAAACGGGAGACCCGAAACAGGGGATATCTGCCAGCGATCGCCCTCCACTACCGTATGCACCGACCAACTCTCGGAAGTCTCGGGATAGTCGCTGCGATAATGTCCGCCGCGACTTTCCCTCCTAAATGCCGCACTTTTGAGAATTAGATAGCCGATATCCAATAAATTCATCGTTTCCCCTGCCTGCTTTAATTGTTTGGAAGCTGCCTCCGAAGAAAACTGGATGTTGTCGCCAGGAGCTAAATCGAGGATATATTGACCGATATAAGTTTCTGCCAAGTCAGAACGCCAGGAACCCAAAGAGGCGATCGCCTCCTCCAGCACCGGCTGCCTTCGAGAAATTCCCGCGCTATGCCACATCAAAGCCGGCAACTTTGAGCGTATTAA
>CALKCV010000519.1 GCA_938083405.1 uncultured Microcoleaceae cyanobacterium
TTAGATATCGCATAAGACCAACGGATTGTTATATGAGTATTTTTCGAGTAGGAATAGCGGGGCCGGTGGGTTCGGGGAAAACAGCTTTAGTGGATGCCTTGTGCAAATCAATGCGGCAAGAATTGAAAATTGCTGTAGTGACCAACGACATTTACACCCAAGAAGATGCCCAATTTTTAGTTCGTTCCGAGGCCTTGGACAGTTCTCGGATCGTGGGGGTGGAAACGGGAGGTTGTCCCCATACTGCCATTCGGGAGGATGCCTCGATTAATTTGGTGGCGATCGAACGGTTGGAGGAGAAATTTCCCGATTTAGATTTGATTTTTGTGGAAAGCGGCGGCGATAATCTCGCAGCTACTTTTAGTCCTGAGTTGGTAGATTTGACTTTATATGTCATAGATGTGGCTGCTGGAGATAAAATACCGAGAAAAGGCGGACCGGGAATTACGAAGTCTGACTTGTTGGTAATTAATAAAATCGACCTCGCGCCCCATGTCGGAGCAGATTTGGCTATTATGGAAAGGGATGGGAAAAAAATGCGAGGGGACAAACCTTTTGTGTTTACTAATTTAAAGACAAAAACAGGGTTGGAAGAAGTAGTGAATTTCATCCGCTTGTATTTGGTGGCTTGAATTGGAAAAGACCCGAACAATTTAACTTTATTAAGTTTATAAATAGCTGGTTTACCATGAATAAATTTTGGCAAAGGTTAAAAAAATTACCCTGGCAAGAACTTTCGTTAGTGAGTCTTATAACTGTTTTAACTGTCGCGGCGGTAGAAATATTTTTAGCGATCGCCATTACTAATTCTCCAGAGGTTAGGGATGTCTTGAAGCTAATATTTGCATCGCCCTTTCTTGGAGTATTCGTTCCCCTTGGGGTAGCAGTGGGAATGGGGGCGTTAGCAGTTTATTTGTTGGAGTGGTGGCAGAAACAGTTCCTATTAGATAATTCGAGTTTGTGGGCGTTAGTTTTCTGTGTGGCGATCGCGTTGTGGTTAAAATCTCTGTTCCCCATACCCCCACTGTTGATTGCCCTCTCTCAACCTGCATTTATAGCTATAGCGATCGGCGTGTTTTGGAAAGGACGGCCTTATTGGCGGCGATAGTTACGATAGTTGCGATCGCAATTCTAATAAAACGCAACTATTGGCCGTTCGCCGACGGCCATTCCCCCAGATATAGCAATTATTGAATCGGTGAAGTACATTTTCGATCCCCCCCAGCCCCCCTTGAAAAGGGGGGAGCCGGAAAAGACTGAAAGTCCCCCTTTTCAAGGAGGATAATGGTGGATCGTTCGGGATGTACCTCATGGATTCAATAATTGCTATAAACTCCTACGAGGAGTTTTTAATCCGTGCTATTGTAATAGAAAAACTTAAAGTAGGAGCGATTTTTTATGACCGCTGAAATCGTAACAGAAGCGGTGTCACCGACCCAGACCGCTGACTGGCAAGATGCCGGTCCTGCGGAGTGGGAACCGCCAATGCCGCCTACTGACTTAATATTCGATGATGGAGAACCGTTGGAATCAAACCGTCACCGTATTGCCATCAATACCCTAATCGACTCGTTGCAATATCATCGGCGCGAACGCAACGACTACTTCGCGGGCGGCAATATGTTTATCTATTACAGCAGCGCCCAAGTTCGCAACCGCGATTTTAAAGGCCCCGATTTCTTCGCCGTCTTAAATGTAGATGGTACTAAAGAACGACAAGGTTGGGTCGTCTGGGAAGAAGGCGGTCGCTATCCCAATGCGATTATAGAATTAATGTCGCCTTCTACCGCAGCGGTAGATCTGGGACTGAAAAAAGACCTTTACGAACAGATATTCCGAACTGCAGATTACTTCGTCTATGACCCCTTCGACCCTAATTCCTTGCAGGGTTGGCATTTAGGCACAAATAGAAGCTATCAACAACTTGCCCCAGATAGCCGGGGATGGCTCTGGTGTCAGAGTTTGGGGCTGTGGTTGGGAACCTGGGATGGAATTATACAGCGGGAAACTGCCACTTGGTTGCGCTTTTACGACGACGAAGAGAATCTAGTTCTCTTACCAGGAGAGGCGGCGCAGCTACAAGCAGAACAGGAACGCTTATATGCCCAACAAGAAAGCCAGCGCGCCGAACAAGAAAGCCAGCGCGCCGAACAGGAAAGCCAACGGGCCGATCGCCTGGCCGCACGGTTGCGGGAATTAGGGATAGATCCCGATTCAGTTTAGAACGCGACTATTGCCCGTTTTCTTTTTAAACTGGTGTCTCGACTAGCAGCGAGACACCTTTTTTAGGAGCTCTGCGGCATCTTAATGTCGATGATAGTCAACCAAAAAGAGCTTACGGTATCTCCATCTCTTGATAAATGCGCTGCAAACTTTTAGCCGATCGCTGACAGCTTTCAATTTCATACTCCGCCCACTCCCTCACTCGCCGCAAAGGATGATCCAAAAATTTCTTAGCATCTTCAGCTTCCTTTTCTTTCTTAGATTTCATGCCACCTACATAAACCTGAAGTTGGTGGGAACCATGACAGAATTGTTGGAAGGTTTCCTCGTCATCCTCAAATGTTGATAGCACGAATTCTGTCAGGGGCGGCACTACAGGTTCCCCTTCTTCATTCACGAAAGGAATAGGAAGTTGTCTGGCTATTTTTACCGCACCCGCAACGCCAACAGAAGTCAACCACTTTTTCATCG
>CALKCV010000520.1 GCA_938083405.1 uncultured Microcoleaceae cyanobacterium
TTTGTCAAATTTTAGAGTCTTCTATTAATTTTAGTCATTTGTCCTATCTTCACTAGATTCCGATCCTAAACTCTGTATGTCAGAGATGGTTTTGTTAGCTAATTTGAGCATTAATTTAGTCTTGTCTGGTAAGCGTTCAAAACGATCTTCATAATCTGCTTTGTTTCGACTAAATCGTAACCTTACTAAATTTTTTCCTATTTTTTTGCGCAGTTCCTCAGAACTATTTTTGAATTGTTCGATAACAAATTTGTGGGTTTTCATTTCGGAACTAGAAATACCTTCTTCATCGCGCAAATAATTTCGCGCTAGAATAAAAGCAGCGTAATATGCTCTACTAATGGCAGAACGCAAGCGAGATTCCTGAGTAGCAGAAATCTGAGCTTTACCAGCTAATTGTTGAGCTAAACCTAGATATTCAGACCAGTTAAAACTCATAAAGTTAAAATCTTCAATAATACAATAGTATTGTTGGGTTTCACTGCCGGGCACCCAACCTACGGTTCTACTTGGCAGGCAATTATTACCCCAAACTAATCTCTAATTTATTCCGCGACCGTTCGGAAGCTTTTAACCACCAATTTTCGTCTAAAATCCACAGTTTTTCTACCGCTTCTTCTGCGTCAATATTTGTGACAATTAAGAGGAATAATTCATCATCATCTTCCGATCCTGATTCGGGGTCGATCGCTACTTCTAAAGACAACGAATCTCCGGGAAAATGATGGTCTATTTGTGTCGGTGCTTCTAATAAAAGAGGCACTAAAAAGGGATGCTTTTCTAAAAATTGCCAGACCCTTTCTGGTTCTCGCAAAGCATACAATTCTTTGAGGCGATCGCTGTCTTCTTGAGAAATGCCAACTGTCGGAATGGTAATGGTTTGTGCTTCTGTCATCTTTCCTACCTCCTAAACTTTCAGGATCTTAGCATACTTCCCTAGAAAATGACCGTCCGCCCTTAGCTTGCGGAAGCCTCGATAAATATTAATGTTGCGCTCTTCGACTCGGGCGGTCTATAATAATAACCTTGCACAAAAACTTACCACTCGCTCATGTCCCATTTTTATTTCGATGCCGAAATCAATCCTAAATCTTTTGAACTGCCCGGCGCCAGACCTCATTATAATCCCGATCGCCCCGGTCAGGTAGAGCATATTTTCCTCGACCTGGTACTGGATATCCCTAACTCTAGTTTTGAGGGGACTTGTACCATTACTCTTAACCCAATTCGCAACGGCATTAACCAATTAACTCTCGATGCAGTTGCTTTAAATATTGACTCGGTAAAAATTGAGGATATCGAACAAGAATTCGATAGCGATGGCGAAATATTACAAATTTATTTGAGCGAAACTACAGAAGCAAATAAAGCTATAAAAATAGCGATCGCCTACTCAGTCGAAAACCCCCAACGCGGCATCTATTTTGTCAAACCAGACAAGCACTATCCAGACAAACCAACTCAGGTTTGGACCCAAGGAGAAGATGAGGACTCCCGTTTTTGGTTCCCCTGTTTCGACTATCCAGGTCAACTGGCAACTTCAGAAATTCGGGTTAAAGTACCGAAAAAATTTATCGCCATTTCTAACGGTGAATTAATTAACAAAAAAACCAGCAAGGATGGCAGCATTTATCACTGGTCGCAAAAAGAAATTCATCCTAGTTATTTAATAACTCTGGCGGTAGGAGAATTTGCCGAAATTGAAGACGAATGGAACGGCAAACCAGTAACCTATTATGTAGAAAAAAACCGCGAAAAAAATGCCCGCCTTACTATGGGCAAAACAGTAAAAGCTATAGACTTTTTTAGTCGCATCTTTGGCTATGCTTATCCCTATCCAAAATACGCCCAAGTTTGCGTAAGCGATTTTATCTTTGGCGGCATGGAAAATACCTCTACCACCCTGCTTACCGATCGCTGTATTTTGGACGAAAGGGCGGCGGTCGATAACCGCAAAAGTGAAAGTTTAGTCGTCCACGAACTCGCTCATCAATGGTTCGGAGATTTAGTAGTAATTAAACATTGGTCTCATGCTTGGATTAAAGAAGGAATGGCTTCTTATGCGGAGGTATTGTGGACGGAAGAAGAGTATGGCAAAGAAGATGCAGCTTACTATATGTTAAACGAAGCTCGCAGCTACATCAGCGAGGATACTTCTCGGTACCGCCGTCCCATGGTTACTCATATTTATCGCGAGGCGATCGAGCTTTACGATCGCCACATCTACGAAAAAGGCGCTTGCGTTTACAATACGATCCGCGCGGAATTGGGGCAGGAACTTTTTGACAAAGCCATCCACACTTTTGTTCGAGATAACGCTCATAAAACTGTCGAAACCATCGATCTTTTGCGAGCAATAGATAAAGCCACAGGTCGGAATTTAACTTTCTTATTCGACCAATACGTTTTTCGCGGCGGACACCCAGATTATAAGCTTAATTATGCTTGGGATAATAATAGCAAGCTGGCAAAATTGACCGTGACGCAAAATCAAGTTAAAAATAATAAAGAGGAGAGCGCCAGCAAGGAATTGTTTGACTTGAAAATTCCGATTGCCTTCGGCTTTTTGAAAAACAAAAAAGTTGAATTAAAAACTTTTACAGTCCGGGTTTGCGAGCAAAAACAAACTTTCTATTTTCCATTAGAAGAAAAGCCAAAATTTATCAGTTTTGATGCGGGTAATAATTATCTGAAAACCGTTAAGCTGGAATATCCAGTGGTGGAACTCAAAGCGCAACTGCAATACGACCCAGACCCCGTATCTCGCATTTATGCCGCCGAAGCCCTGGCGAAAAAAGGCGGTCTGGAGGCTGTGAAGGCTTTAGGGCGATCGCTCAAGAAAGAGCCCTTCTGGGGAGTTCGCGTGGAAGTAGCAAAGCAACTGCCAAAGGTGAAACTAGACCAGGTATTTGAAGAATTGGTAGTAGGGTTGGAGGATAAAGATGCCCGGGTGCGTCGGGCGGTGGTGGAAGCTTTGGCACAAATCAAAACTAACGAAAGTTATAAGGCCCTGAAACCTTTGGTAGAGAAAGGAGACCCCAGTTATTATGTAGAAGCGGCGGCGGCGGGGGCGATCGCTTCTATTGCTGCGGGCAATTCTCAGGAGAAACCTAGCGAAGAGAAGGTTATTAAACTTTTGAAGACAGTTTTAGAGAAGAAGGAAGGATGGAACGAAGTAGTCCGATCGGGAGCGATCGCTGGTTTGAGCAAAATGAAAACTTCCCAGGATGCCCTCAATTTAATTTTGAAATATACCGAAAACGGCGTGCCGCAAGCTCTGAGGCTAGCAGCTATCCGGGCCTTGGGCAGTATTTCAACAGGTCAAAGTAAGACCGATGTAGAACGGATCTTGCAGCGACTCGACGAACTCTCCCAGGAGACATTTTTCTTGACCCAGATAGCGGTATTGGGTGCTTTGGGGCAAATGGAAACTCAATCTGCCATGGCTATTTTACAAGCATTAGCCGACCGAACCCCCGACGGACGGGTCCGCCGTCGCGCCGAGGAAGCAGTGCAGAAGGTCCAGAAGAAACTCGGGAGCGATCGGGCAACGAAGTTGTTGCGCCAAGAAGTGGATAAGTTAAAGAAAGATAACCAGGAGTTGAAAAGTCGTCTGGAGAGTTTAGAAGCTAAGGCGAAGTAGTTGTGGAAGTTCGTAGCGATGGCGGAGCGCGATTAAAAGTCTAAATCCGCTAATTCGTAGCGATCGCTTTAGCGATTTATAGAGCTCAATCGCTAAAGCGATTACTACAAACTACTTTCTGCTAAGTACCAGTGCAAAATTAATTGGACATCTGGAACAGGCGAGACGCCTGTTCTACGGGGGAATAAGAAATAATTTTATGTAAATATTTTTGCCTACCTACTTAGCAATAACTAATCGGTTTCATGGGTTGCTTACTTTTTAATCGCTGAAGCGATTACTACGAAGGACTTAATCGCTCTCCCGGATCCCTACGAACGACTTAATTTACTTCTTTCTTAAACTACTCCATCCACCAATACATAACCAGGCAATTCCCCAGCCGAAAAGACCAAAAA
>CALKCV010000521.1 GCA_938083405.1 uncultured Microcoleaceae cyanobacterium
TACTTCACCGATTCAATAATTGCTATAATCGCTCTTCGCGATCGCTCCGAACTAATGCTCGAAGATTTTGTCGTATTGTAATAGGTCTAAGTCGATGAATACCGGCAGGCAATTAAAACATTTTTTAGCTAATTCCCAGCGTTCTTCTCGCTGCAACATTCCTACTAATTTTTGTTGGGCGTTCAATAAATAGCGAACGTCGTTGGCGGCGTAGTTCAATTGTTCTTCCGATAAACTGGCAATGTTTCCCCAATCGGAACTTTGAGAACTTTTGTCTAATTCGACTTTTTCTAGTTCTTGAACTAGATCTTTTAAACCGTGTTTCCCCGTGTAGGTACGAGCTAGTTTGCTGGCGATTTTGGTGCAAAAAACAGGGGCAACTTTGATGTCTAAATGGTGTTGCATCATTGCCATGTCGAAGCGGGCAAAGTGGAAGACCTTGAGAATGTTATTGGCTTCCATGAGCTTTTTTAAATTGGGGGCTTCTTTTTGACCTTTAGCAATGCGGATAGCCGTTACCCGGCCGGTATTGTCGCATAATTGCACCAAACAAAGGCGATCGCGCCAGGGTAATAATCCCATTGTTTCTGTATCGACAGCTATAGCCTCCGCCGTCATATAGGCGGAGAGGATGTTTTCGGGTAAGTCGAGATCGCATACATGAAAATCTGTCATGGTTTGAAATCAGCCGTTTATCGACTGCGAATAAAGATCTGTGTAAAATAATAATGCCCCTCGGGACTTACCGCAACACCCATGCCGGCTTGGTCGAAATCCCCGACCATGTTTTCTTGGTGCCCGGGACTGTCGATCCAGCCTTCCACCGCGCGGGTTGCGGGGTCGCTGTAGCCGTAATTAAAGGCGACGTTTTCTGCGGCACTTCTGTAGGGAATGGTCCGCGCGATCGCTTTTACTCTTTCTTGAAATCCTTCGTGGCTGAGAGTTTGAGTGTCTGCCATGTTTTGACTGTGAATTCTCGCTTGTTGGCTGATGGTGGAGTTTAGGGTTAGGGGTGGGAGGTTTTGGGATAGGCGGTATTGGTTGACTTGTTGGTGGGCGGCTATTTCTAGTTGTTCGAGTTCGGAAGTATCCGCGACTAAGCTTGCTTTGGGGGTTGCGATTGGATTTTGTAACATATCTTTAGGTTTTTGGTAGTTGCAACTGGCAGCCAGTAATAATAAGGTTGTCAAGGTTATTTTTTTCCAGCGTTCGGTCATGGTTTAAGAGTAAATAGAAAAAGTGGAATCGGTAAGATCCCGGTTCCTTAATACTACCAAACGTCAAAAATCAATTACAGATTTTTTTGGGCGGATTGTTTGGAGATTTGCGGTAAATGGCGCTATCCACTGGTTGGGAGGGGGTTCGCGACCCGCTGCTGGTAACTCCTCCAGTCAGGGCGATCGGTTTTGGTGGTAAACCAGAAACCTGGTTTTTCAAAAAAACCCGGTTTCTAAATCATTGAAACAACGCAATCCTCAGTCACAAATTGACTTTTATCTACAACAGAAGAAGGCAAACCAGGGGCAAGATTCCCCTCGCGCAACTCTAAATTCAGCCTTAAGAGAAACTGGAGAATATCCTCTCCATTCTTCGTACCATAAGCAGCACTTACTGCCCGGTCAAGTTCTCCGTGGGCTTGATGTAATTTAGTATCGCTTTTTCCCTCCAAATCTTGATAAACCTCCCTTAAATTAAACCCGTTTTTTCTCATAACTTGACGCCGAACTTCTCTCAACTCCACCCCAGCATCAGCCACATTTTTTACTTGCTCCAAATTCGGCTCTGGCGGCCAGGGGAAAGTATCAAAAACAGTCTTAGAAGTGTAGCGAGGATCGCCCTTAAGAGTAGAACAGCGTTTTGCGAACCAAAGGCCATGAATATAGGATTGCAAAATGCCAAAAGAATAATCATCCACAAAAGCAAAAACTTGTAAAGCATCGCTAGGTCGAATCTGGCGATCTACAAACTCAAAAATAGGTCGCTTCGTAACCCTACTGCAAACAATATATCGAGATAATCCACCAATTTTTTCGATTAACTCTCCTCGCGGATAAGAAAGCAACCACCACTTAGCGAGAAAATTCTGATGGTGTTTGTTAACCCTAGCTTGAGGATTCTTTTGGCGAGCTTTTTCGTTGCGCATTTTTTCCGTTTCCGCCGCTGCTTCTCTCTGGGGTAAAACTAATTCCTTTATTCTCTTAAATAATGCTTTATATCCTTTCGCTTCTGCCAAAGATCGCGGGTTAAAATCGATAACATATCGTCGAGGCATTGGCGGTTTGGTTGACAATAAATCGTCACCAGTTAGATAAGCAAAAATAACCCCGGCACTTTCAGGATTTTCCTCAATAATATCCCTAGCTTCTTCTGGAGTTAATAAAAAACCTTCATGTCCGGGAGTTTGTCCTTGAAAGCAACTTTGAGAATTAGCATTAACCAGAAGTTTTTGAGCTTGAGTAACATCAAAACCAGCCGATAAAGCAGAATTAATCCTGTCTAATTCTATAACCTCCCAGGGGCTATCTTCTCGATCTCCGATTTGATTGTAAAGCCTTTTTTTACCAACTCCTTCTCCTTTTATCCAGTTAACAATAGAAACCCGAACCGCCGCATCCCCAGACCAAAATTGACTGGAAACCGCCTCCGTAATAGTACCACCATTGCTAACAATATAATCTAACCCTCCTTCGCGAGAGTAATTTTGACGAATAGTATTGGTTCCAACCAAGCCAGCGCGACCGTTTTCTGGTAGTTCGTCGTGGGATTTTTTCAACCAATAAACGCAGTAATCCGCTCTTCCTGGAACTTCGGGATATTTGTCTCTTAATTTATTAACATAAGTTAGACCCAATTCTTGCTGTATTTTGTTTTTTGATTGAAAAGGAGGATTGCCAATAATAGCATTAACCTTCGGCCATTTAGCGAATAAAGCATCTCGACAAACGAGATTTTTATCCAGAACATCTAGGGGTAAAACTGACTCGTTAAGTCCCAGTTTATCGATCGCCACTTTACGAGCGATCGCCATAGTTACCTTAGCCAGTTCCACTGCAAAAGCATTATTATCGATGCCGTAAAATTGCAAGGGCGTAACAAAACCAATTTCTAGTTGGGAAGATTGGGAAACTTCTGTTATTTTATCGAGTAATAATTGTTCCGCTAGTTTCAATTCCTGGTAAGCCAGATAAAGAAAATTACCAGAACCGCAAGCGGGGTCTAGAACCCGATAATTTTGCATTTCAGTTCTTAACTGGTTTAATTCTTTAATAGTATTAGCAGCCTCAATTTGATCCTCCCAATACTTACTAATTGTCGGTCTGACGATTTTCATAATATCGTTTTCCGAAGTAAAGTGAATGCCGCCGGCATGGCGGTCTTCTGCCCCCACCGTACTTTCAAATATGCTGCCAAAAATCGCCGGTCTAACCTGACTCCAATCTTCTCTGGCAGAAGCTTCTAAATATTCTAACTCTTGTGAAGTTAATTCGATTTTAGGATTAACTCCCCATAGTCCCCTGGCAACTTTTTTTCTAGTAACATTCCCCGTTGTCGATAGAAAATAGCCAAGACAGACTCAAGCACAAATTCTTGTGCGTCCTCAACAGTAAAATCTTTCCCGCTTCTAGCTTTTAAGCTTGTAAATAATTCCCCCATGCTTCGAGCAATTCTAGTAGTAACTGCCACTATTCCTGCATTCCTAAAATCAGGATAAATATCCTTACTTCCCATAAAAGTAAAAGCATTAAAACGTTCTGGAAGCTCGACCAAACGAATAATATCGACAGGAGTATCGATTATTGTCAGGAAGTCATAAATCCAAAACTCCTCAAAATTGCAGAGAATGACATATCGAGGTTTTGGGTTTAAATTCCTAGCATATTCCCAAGCTTGACCGTAGTGTTGGTTGAGTTTTTTAACCTTTTTAGATTTCATTTCAATTAATACAGATTCCAGGCGATCGCGCGGCCAAAACAAATCGGCAAATCCAGTATTCCCCTTGCGACTGCCATCGTCCACTATCTCTTCGCATCGAGCCCCCGCTTCTTTCAAACCTTCATATCCAAAAGCCTGAAAAAAACGGTCTAAAAATAATTGACCGTCGCTTCTTTCTCTGCCGCTGATATATTGCCGGCAATAGTTAAGGAAATTGTTAATAGTTTCTGTTGTTGCTGGCATTTTAAGTAATTAATAATTAATAATTAATAATTAATAATTGTCGGACGTTCGTCGTCGGTGGGGAACCAGAAACCCGGTTTTTTGAAAAAACCGGGTTTCTAAATTCAATACCTTCGCCATTTTCTTGTAGGGTGCGCAGTGCGCACCTTCGGCAGGGCCAGGAAATTGTTAATAGTTTCTGGTGTAGCAGGCATTTTAAGTAATCAATAATTAATAATTAATAATTAATAATTAATAATTGTCGGACGTTCGTCTCGGTGGGGAACCAGAAACCCGGTTTTGCAAAAAAACCGGGTTTC
>CALKCV010000522.1 GCA_938083405.1 uncultured Microcoleaceae cyanobacterium
ACAGATCGCAATACCCGGTTTTTGTTTTTGCTGGATGGTTTTGACGAGTTGCTGCTGGAGAGGGGGGCGAGGTACGATTTGAGGATGTTTTTAGAGCAGGTGGCGCTGTTCCAGAAACGGGCCGCCGAAAATAACGACGAGCGGGGACATCGGGTTATAATTACGGGGAGACCTTTGGCCCTGTATGGTATCGAGCGCTTGATGCCGCAAAATTTAGAGCGAGCGAGGATTATGCCGATGGCTGAGGATATCCAGGATCTGTGGTTGGAGAATTGGGGGAACGTGGCCGATGTCGATCGCGCAGTGGCAACTGTTAAAGCCGAGCAATTTCGGGAATTTTTGCGGGACGATCTGTGTCCCGCGCCAGTCAAGGAGTTAGCCCGAGAGCCGCTGTTGCTGTATTTGTTGGCGGCGATGCACCGGGACGGGCAACTGGAGGCGGAGATGTTTGCAGGCGCAGGGGCGGGGGAAGCGAAAGTGCTGGTTTACGAGCAAGCGCTGGAGTGGGTCTTGGAGAAACAGCGTTCTGAAGGAGGTCGCAATTTCAATCCAGAGCTGACGGGATTAGAGCCGGAGGACTTGCGATCGCTCTTGGCAGAAACGGGTTTGTGCGTGGTGCAGTCCGGGCGATCGTATGCTGCAATTTCGACTATAGAAAGTCGGTTGGGAAAGAAGAAAGATGAGGGGGCTATAGCCTTAATCGAAAACGCTCGCAAAGAAGATTCATCTGATAAGCTCCGAAATGCCTTGGCTGCTTTTTATCTCAAACCTGCGGCGGGGGCAGAAAATTCCGTGGAGTTTTTTCATAAGAGTTTCGGCGAATTTCTCTGCGCGGAACGGATGGCAGAAAGTATGGAAAAGTGGACGATTAAAATCGGGAAGCGGCGCAAAAATTTCGCGGTGGCGACTTATGAGTTCGAGTGGCAAGTTTACGATCTCCTTGGTTACGGGGCTCTGACTGCGGAAGTGGTGGAATATTTGATGGCCCTGTTGGTGAAGAATGAGGTTGACTTGGTAGTGTTGTTCGATCGCTTGCACGAGTTTTATCTGTGTTGGTGCGATGGGGAGTTTATCGAGGCGAAGGGAGAGACTTTGCCCCAGAAGAAGGCGAGGCAGTTGCAACAGCAGAAGATAGATCGCGGCCAACGACAAGTAGATATTTATGCGGGTCTGAATGCAACGATCTTGCTCTTTGAGTTGCATCGTTACGGTCAGTCTCAGGGGGAGTTCAAGGAGAAAATTGTGTTTTATCCGTGCGGCAAACCAGAGGATGAAGATTTAGACCGCGCGAGATTGCTGCGGATTATTGGTTACAGTCAATCTCTCGAAGCAGGTGCTTTTGTGAAAGTAGTAGGTAAGTTTCTTACAGGGGCAAACCTGAGTCGTGCCAACCTCGCAGGGAGCGGCCTCAGAGGTGCCGATTTTAGTGGTGCTAACCTCAGAGGTGCCGATTTCAGAGGTGCAGATCTAAGAGATGCCGACCTCAGTGGTGCTAACCTCACTCGTGCTAACCTCACTCGTGCCAACCTCACAGATGCAGACCTCAGTGGTGCTAACCTCAGCGATGCCGACCTTAGTGGTGCTAACCTCAGCGGTGCTAACCTCAGCGGTGCCGAACTCTTTCGAGTTAACCTCGGCAATATCAAATGGAATCACCAAACAACTTGGTCTAATGCTTTGATATTGTATTTAGCAAGTGGAGTGCCAGAAACTCTCAAGCAACAACGGGAGTTTGCCGCAGCAGTTTTACTAAGTCAAGGATTTAATCAAGTTTCGGAAGGGAAAGTTGACGAGGCGATCGCCTCCTACCAAGAAGCCCAAACCATCAACCCCCAACTACAAGTTGCGGCTCGGTTTTGGAATAAACTCTGCTGGCATGGCAGCTTGAGCGATCGGGCCTCCAACGTTCTCTTTGCTGGCGAGAAAGCTGTGGAATTGGAACCCGATGATGGATTTTTTAAAGACACTCGCGGACTTGCCAGAGCTTTGACTGGAGATGTTACGGGGGCGATCGACGATTTTCTAGCTGCCTTAGATAGCGGCTGTTTCGATAACAGCAACCCCAAAAAACAACAACGGCAGCGTTGGTTGGAAGTCTTGCAGGAGGGCGAACATCCTTTTACGCCGGAAGAATTGGCAACCTTGCGTTAGGATATGTTCGTAGTAATCGCTAATCGCTAATTATCTATATCAATCGCTAAAGCGATTACTACGAACAAGATTTCTGGCTAGAACGCTACTTGCGATCCACTACCCCAAAAACTAGGTCTAAAAACTCGCCAAAAATATGTTATAGTAGGGTGCTTCCTGGCATCAGCGTCTCGCTCTTTGTCCAAAAGCCCAATTAATAAATAGGTCTTTGCCAGGAGCAAATTTCTAATTTGGACTCTCAATAATTATGCTGGTGCGCGGCTACAAAAACCCAATTAATAATAACCCATGCTCGGATTTAACGAAATATTCGACGAAAACTTTTACCTCTCCCTAAACCCCAACATCCCCGAAGGGCAAACCCCCTTCGACCATTTCCAACAAGCGGGACAATTTCAAGGAATATCCCCCAGTCCCCTCTTCGACACCAACTATTACTTAGTAAATAACCCAGACATTCTCTCCATCTTAGAAAACGGCGACATTTCTCCCTACCAACACTACATAGAAAGCGGTCAATTGGAAGGACGAAAAGCAAGTCCTTTATATCAAGAAAGCTTTTATTTAGAAACCAACCCCGAGTTAGCCGAAGCCGTAAACCAAGACATCTTAACCGGCATCGAACACTTCGTTAAATTCGGTCAATTTGAAGGTCGCCGCCCCAGCACTTTTTACGAAGAAAACTATTACTTAGCCCAAAATCCAGGAGTTGCGGAAGCCGTCGAACGGGATGTCCTCACCGGCATCGAACATTACCTCCGTTTTGGGGCCGGCGAACGTCGAGAATTAACTGCCTTTATAGACGGAACTTCTACCTTACCCAACGGCGTCGCTTCTGGAGATACCACTCAGACTTCCACAGTATTATGGACTCGAACGATAGTTCCCGGCCCGGTAACATTTGACTATTCCACCGACCCCAATTTCACCACCTTTGCCAGCCAAACAACTACCGCCACCGACCCCACAGTTCCCGTACAAATAGAAGTAACTGGATTGGAACCGAATACCCAATACTTCTACCGAGCAACAGACCGCTTCGGCAGCACGGAAACTGGAAAAGTAAAAACCCTAGCACCATTAGGAACCAAAACAGGATTGAGGTTCGGAGTATCGGGAGACTGGCAGGGCGAACTGGGCCCCTTTCCTTCTATTAGTAACGCCGACGATCGCCAACTCGACTTTTTCGTACAATTAGGAGACACCCTCGAAGCGGACAGCATCTCCCCAGATTTACCCGGAGTCCGGCAGTCTGGAAACTACTCCCAATTCCTCACCAAACACAACGAAATTTACTCCCAACGTTTCGGCATCAATAATTGGGCGGACTTGCGAGAATCTACCACAGTTTATGCCACCTGGGACGACCACGATCTTACTAACGATTTCGCCGGCGGCGCAACTCCCGCAGATTCCCCCCAGAGAGACGAAATCTTCGGCAGCGCGGAAGAAGGATTTGTTAACGATACGGACGCATTCGATGCCGGCTTGCGCGCCTTTTTAGATTTCAAACCACTGCGGGAAGAGTTCTACGGCGACACCGGCGACCCTCGCACCGCCAACGAACAAAAATTATATCGTTTTAACGTCCGCGGCGACGACGCGGCAACTTTCGTTCTGGACGTTCGTTCCTTCCGCGATGCCCCCGTACCTTTCCTCCCAGAAACCGCTTCGCCGGAAGAGGTAAATCGATATTTGGAGGATGCATTTGAACCGGGTCGAACCATGTTAGGGGCGGCCCAATTGCAAGAATTAAAAGACGATTTATTAGCGGCAGAAAACGGCGGCATTACTTGGAAATTTGTGATGTCAACGGTGCCGATGCAACATTTCGGCGTCCCAGTGGCGGGGGAACGCTGGGAAGGTTTCGCCGCCGAACGTACGGACCTGTTGCGCTTTATTAACGACAACGATATCGATAACGTGGTTTTCGTTACTGGAGACTTCCACGGTCATGTCGTTAATAACCTCACTTATTCCGAGGGAGTGGGACTGCCGCAAATACCGACGGAGGCGATCGATGTTATGATAGGTCCGGTGGGGATTCAGTTAAATATCGGAGATGGACCTTTTGCGGCCCCCTTCGGCGAAGCGACCGTGGTATTCGCTCCCGACGAACTGCTGCCGGCTTCGGAGAAAGAGCGATATAATGCTTTAACCAGCCGCGACGAGAAAAATGCTTTCGTGCGGCAAGTTCTGGACGCTCGCATCGTGCCTCTGGGATATACTCCAATTGGTTTGGAGGATTCCAACATCGATGCCCAATTGTTGCAGGGGTCTTATATCGCGGCCCATAATTACGGCTGGAGCGAGTTTGAGATAGATCCGGTGACTCAGCAGTTGACTGTTACTACTTATGGAGTGGAACCTTACACTGCCGAGGAGATAGCGGCGGACCCGGGGGCGATCGCTACTCAGACACCTTTTATCGCCAACCAGTTTGTGGTTAACCCGGCTTCCTAGAACAGGCAAGATGCCTGTTCTACCAACTTTAGGAGAAAAATTCAATGGCTTTAACTTTAGAACAATTATTTGACGAACAATGGTATCTTGCCAATAACCCCCGCGTTGCCGAAGCAGTCGCCAGCGGCAGGTTGAGTAGCGGACTGTTCCACTTCAGCCGCTTCGGTCAGTTTGAAGGTCGCGACCCCAGCCCGATTTTCGATACGGCTTTTTATTTGGACGATAACCCCGCCGTGGCAGAGGCGGTGGCGGGCAACCAACTTACGGCGGTTCAGCATTTTATCGAAAACGGTCAGGTTGAAAATCGCGACCCGAGTCAATTTTTCGAGACTACTTTCTATTTAGACCGCTATGCCGGCGTTGCCGAGGCCGTAGCTGGGGGCGGCATAAGCGCGATCGAGCATTTTGTGGAGGACGGTCAGTTTGAGGGTCGCATTCCCCGCCTGTTGTTTAGCGATATTTATATCTTTGGGGATAGTCTCGTCGATATTGGCAATACTTTCTCTTTTTCTGGGGGTGTCATTCCCCAGAGTCCGCCGTATTTTGAAGGGCGCTTTAGTAACGGTCCCATTTGGATAGACAATCTGGCAAACTTGGTGGAAGTGGATCTCGACGGCGATACTAATTTTGCTTTTGGCGGGGCGAGAACGGATAATACTAATAATTTCAGCGACCAGTTGCCAGAAGGTTTCCCGCCATTGCCTGGGTTGCAAAACCAGATCGAGAGTTTTCTCGGCCAAGCGCCCCAGGCGGATCC